>JAYVBB010000874.1:0-4620 GCA_043750715.1 Pseudomonadota bacterium
AGTCGATGTTGAAGAACCACTGGTTGCCGAGTTCGACGCTGAAGCGGCTACCGGCGAAGCCCAAGGCTTGGGGGCTGGTCGTTATCAGCATCTTGTGCGACTGCGTGCCGTCGGCCGAGACGTAGGTCCCGCCGAATTCCTCGTTCTTGACCAGCGGCCCGACGACCCACGGCAAGACGCCGGCGCCGCTGCCCGGAATCGTCGTCGGGTCGATGACCGTCTGATCTGCGGGAAGGTAGATGCGGACCGCTTCTTCCCACATGTAAGTCACTTTCGTCGGATCGTACGTCAACGTGCCGCGGACCGCGTCGGCACCTTCCATGGTTTCGTCGTTGCTCGTGCGGAACTCGATCTTGTCAGCGCCGAGGAAGCGGACCTCGATGCAGCGGTGACCTTCGGGGGCCTCGAGCAGCTGCTTCCAGCGAATGCGATCGGTCGTGACGTCACAGCCTTGGCGGATGGGCTCTCGGCGACTCCACGAGAAGAAGCCGCTGGCAGGCAAGTACTCGGCGTTTTGCGCCGCTTGATCGACGTTGAAGGCGCGTTCCAGGTAGTCGACGGCCATGACTGACTCGAGGCTCTTGTGCGGAACGCCGAACATGTGACCGAGCTCGTGTAGCAGCGCGTAGTTGATCAGATTACCCTGACCCAGGATCCACGGATTCGGCACGATGCCGAGCGACGAGGCCGAAAGAGGGCCCGAATCCGGCTTCAGGTAAATGAAGCCGCGGGCTTTCATGTTGACCGTGTCGTAGTAAGTCCGGACGGTCGACGCGAGGTACTTCTGGACGCCGCCCATGTGAGCGTTGAAGAAATCGATCTGCTCCTGCGTCAAGTAACCGAACTGAACCTTGAGATCCGCCGCCTCGCAGCGCGGACTCGGCACCATGCCGTCGCCGACGACGTCGGTTGCGACGACCTGAAAGTCCTGCGTGCCGACGGCGAGCGTCCGCTTAACGAGCATCGCCTTGGAAAGTTCGCCCTTCCAGTAGGCGATCGACTGATCGAAGCGTGCCTTTAGGCCGTCGAAGCTTTGGTCCACGGGGTGGAAGTAGCGCTGGTCCCAGATCAGGCAGACGTCGACCGTCGCCGTGTTCTTCAGGAACCAGGGGTTCTGGGTGTCGGTCATCACCTCGCCGCCGCCCGACGCCCAGTCGGCGAAGGTCGGGGTCGTGGGAGCGAGAAGTAAAGCGAGTCCGAGCAATGCGTTGCGCATAGGAGGTTCTCCGATGGTGTTGAGGATCTAGAGGATGAGTCTCTCTGGCGCCAGTTCGAGTTCGAGTATCGGATAGCCTTCCCGCGATGTAAAATATAAAGAAATCAATTAGACGCCAATTGTTGCAAGAAAAGAAACTAGTCAGAAGGCCCTGAAAATGAACCTTTTTCTCGAGTCGAACTACCACGCCGTGCTGCGCAAGATCGTCGAAGAGCGCAAACGCATCGACCCGAAGTTCAACTTCCAGGCGATCGCGGAAGCAACGCGCATCCCGAAGTCGTACCTATCGAAAGTCGCGCACGAGAAGGCGCACTTCAGCCCGGACCAGCTGTTTCTCGTCGGCGAGCATCTGGGCCTCAACGACCCGCAGATGCGTTACATGCAGCTCCTTCTCGAGCAGGCGCGCAGCGGCGTCAAGAAACGCCGGGAACAGCTGGAAAAAGAACTGCAGGCGATGCGCGACCGCGCTCTCGACAGCCGGGAACACTTGCAGGCGAAGCCCGAGAGCCTCGGCGAGCAGGGGCTCAAAGACTACTACCTAGATCCGATGAACCAGCTCGTGCACATCAGCCTGTCCATCCCCCGCTACCAGAGCGATCCAACGAAGCTCGCCACCGATCTGGGCATTCCCGTCGCCGAGCTCCGCGCCATCATCGAGCGGCTGGAAGGCCTCGGCGTCATCGAGCTCGCGCACGGCAAATACAAGACCCTGATCAAGGGCATCCACCTGCCGCGGACGTCGCCGGTGTTCCGCCCCTGGCGGAACCAGCTGAAGCTCCTTTGCCTGGATCGCCTGAGCCGGCGCGGTCAAAAGAGCGATTACAGCTTTTCCGTGTCTTTTTCAGCAACTGACAAGGTCCGGGACCGGATCAAAGGCGACTTCCTGGAGCTCCTGAAACGGGCGGAAGCCGAAGTGGGCGGAGCCAGGCAGGAAGAGGCTTACCAGATGAGTTTCGAGCTGTTCGCCTGGACGAATTGAGGCATGCTCCCGGCCAATGGAGGTTATTCATGGCGATCAAGGCACTGGTGTTGTTTTTCGGATTCCTGCCCGCGGCGCACGCCGCCGACACCACCTGGGTGCAGAAGTCGAATCAGATCGCGGAAGAATACACCCGCTTCTTCTCGGAGCTCTATCCCGAGCTCGGCTCTTCCTTCGGCATGAAGGAATACGATGCCAAGGGCGTGGGCATCGTCGACGACATGGAATCGCGCGACCGCGCCGGCCTCAAAACCTGGCAGGACAAGCTCGCCCAGGTCGCCCCGAAAGAGACCGACCCGAACCTCAAGATCGACCTCGAGATCATGAGCGACATGGTGAACCGTTCGCTCGAAGGCCTGGACATCGACGAGAAGGTCGGTGCGGTGCCTTACGCGCTCGTTTCACGCGGCCTCTACTCGAACCTGTTCATGCTGATCAACCCGCAGTCACCGGCTGAGCGCAAGGCGGCCGCGGTCGACCGCTTCAAAGCGTACGTCGAGGGTTTCGGCTCGTATAAGCCGTACGCGGTGGCTCAAGAGAGCCGCACCCGCGCCTTTCTCGCGGCGCGAGCCGGCAAAGCGATGTTTTTTCCGCTGAAGAACGAGCTGGAGAAGTACCTCGGCGACAGTCCCACCTACGTCCAGGGCATTCGCAAGATGCTCGAGCAGTCAGGGCGCTCCGACTGGGAGGCCAGCTACAAGACGTTCGAGAAGCAGGTCGTTGCTTACGACGCATTCCTGAAGGGCGAGATCCTCCCCAAAGCCCGCACCGACTTCAAACTGCCGCCCGCAACCTACCAGTATATTTTGAAGGCGAAGGGCATCGACCAGACGCCGGAATGGCTGATCAAGACGGGTCGGGCCGACTTCGCCCGGATTCACAAAGAGTTCACGAAGCTCGGTGGCGTCGCGGCGATCCAGACGATGAAGAAGAAGCAGCTCACTAAGCCGAAGGACGTCGAGGCGCTCTACAAAGCCGCCGACGTCACGCTCGCGAAGATCATCAAGGATCACGGCCTCGTCACGTTGCCCGCCTCTCCCCTCAAGATCCGACTCGCCGACGACGCGGAGAGCCGCTCGGTCCCCGTCCCGCATTTGAATCCGCCGCCGATCATCGGCAACAAGGGCGAGCGCCCCGAATTCGTCGTCCCGACGTCGACCACGGGCAAGATGCCCTTCGACGATTTCTCCTATAAAGAAGCCGCGATCGTGCTGACGGCCCACGAAGGACGCCCGGGCCACGACCTCCAGTTCAGCTCGATGCTCGACGGCAACGTTTCGCTGATTCGCGCGCGCTACGCCTTCAACAACGTCAACACCGAAGGCTGGGGCCTCTACGCCGAAGACCTCGTCTTCCCTTACCTGTCGAAGAAGGAGCAGCTGGTCGCCCTGCAAACCAGGCTCTGGCGCGTCGCGCGCACGTTCCTCGACCCCGAGATCCAGACGGGCAAAGCCCAGCCGAAGGACGTCCTTGACGTCTTCGTGAACCAGCTCGGCGTCTCGAAGGAAATGGCCCAGCTCGAAGTCGAACGCTACACCTTCGAGGATCCGGGCCAGGCCCCCTCCTATTATTTCGGCCTGCTGAAGCTCCGCGCTCTCCGCGACAAGATCGGCGCCGTCAAAGGCCCGGCCTTGAAATGCTTCAACGACGCCGTGCTGTCGGTCGGTCTGATGCCGATGGACAAGGCCGAGGGCCTCGTTTCCGCGGCGGGATGCCAGAAGGCGACGCATTGATCAAGCTCCGTGACATGACCGACGCCGAGTACGAGGAGTGGCTCCCGCGCCAGACGCAGAGCCACGCCGACGCGAAAGTCAAAGCGGGGAACTGGGGCGCCGACAAGGCGCTGGAATTGGCGCGCGCGCAAACTGCAGAAGTTCTGCCGCTCGGTCTCAAGACTCCGCACCACGAGATCTTCGTCGTGGAGTCGAAGGGCAAGGCCGTGGGCGTCGTCTGGTTCGCGATCAAGGAGTCGCCCCGGGGACCGTGCGCTTACCTTTACGACATCGAAGTGGACGCAGCTTACCGCGGCAAAGGCTTCGGCTCGCAGGCGATCTCGGCCCTCGAAGAAAAGCTGAAGAAGCGAGGCATCAAAAGCCTGCTTCTGCACGTCTTCGGGTACAATCAGGATGCTTTGAGACTGTATCAGCGTCTGGGATTCGAGATCACGAACATCAACATGGCGAAAAGCCTGTGAGTCCGATTTGAAAGTGCGCGACTGGGAGCACCTCCGCGGCTCGTTCCTGGCCTATCGCTCCGGCGATCAGGCGGCGGCACGCCTCGTGTTCTCGGAAATCGAATGGGCCGTCCGGGGCTATTATCGCGCCCGCCTCGGCTACCAATCGACCGAGGCCGACGACCTGACGCAGATCTGCCTCCTCAAGCTCCATTTCAGCCGCGACCGCTTCGACGCCTCGCAGAGCCTGAA
>JAYVBB010000875.1:0-3164 GCA_043750715.1 Pseudomonadota bacterium
TCGGGTCGGGCTTCGGCTGCTGGTCGTCGCCGACGACCGCTTTCGGCGCGGTGCCGTCGGAGATTTCCTTGACGACGATCTCGGTGCCGAGGGCGATCACGCGCGGCAAAGTCAGGATGCCGCTGTCTTTGTCGTAGGTCCAGTTGCTGAGGAACGAGCCGCCGGCTTCGACGCGCATTTTGGCGACGTCGAGCCCTTTCGCGATCTCGGTGGAGAATGAACGGGTCTGCGAGGCGTCGATCAGGTAGTCGCTGAGGTAGCTCGCGTAGCTTTGCTGGCAAAGGGACGCGCGAACGCCGTGGCTCGCGTCGACGAGGGCTTCGAGGTCTTTGTTCTGCGGGTCTTCGGAGGTGCAGCCCGGGAATTTCTCGAGGTCGCCTTCGAACAGGCCGAGCGCCGAGACGCTGTAGTTCTTGCCACGGGCTGCATCGAGCGCCGCTTGCAGGGCCGAGACGTCGGCGTTGCTCGAGCCCTGGATCACGAGCACGGAAAGCCAGGCGCCTTGGCGCAGCGTCTGCTGGAAGGCGTCGCTGCGGACGTATTCGGCGGCTTCGGAGTAGAAGATTTCGGCAGACAGAGTTTCGGTCGAGGTCGGCGGCGCCTTGACGAGCCGGCCGTTCACCTTGGTGCGGAGGTCTTTGGTAGCGGGAGAAAGAAACGCGGTGTCACCGTCGAGCACGCGCGCGGCCGTTTGCGTCGCGGAGCCGCTCGAGCCGACGCCCGCGATCGTCAGGCGGAAGTCGAGGGCGGTGAAGGTCAGCCGGGCCGCGAGCGAGTCGGCGGCATACTGCAGCCTGGTCTGCGAGGCGCCGAAGGCGGGCTTGTCTTCGAGGAGCACGAGAACGTCGACCGGCTCGAGCTTGTAGTCGGCCTTGAACTGGGCGAGGACGCCCGGCGGCAGGTCCTGCTTTTCGGCGTCGGCTTGCGGCTGCTCGGCCGGGATTTCGGTCGGTGCCGGCTTGTCGTCGTTCTTCTTCTGGCGGCCACGGCCCGTGAAGGCGCAAGCCGTGGTCAGAAGCAAAAGCGAGCTGGTGAGAAGGATCCGCATGGAAGTGACCTTTGACAGCTTAGACCAGGGTTTCGGAGACGAAAGGGTCGGTATCGCCGAGGCCCATCGCCTTCAGCACGGTTGCGTACCAGTTCGCGGGGGTCGACGGCGCTTTCGAGCCGTTGGAGAGCGCCGCGTCGCCGAACGTCCGGCCGAGTTGGTCGACGCTGGTGAAGCGGCCGCCCACGACGACGTTCTTCACGGTCTTGGCGGGGCCGGTCATGAAAGCGAAGCCCGAGCTGGCGTCGCCGTTGTCGGCCGCACGGCCGCCGTCGCTCGTGCTGACGCAGAAGAGCTCGGGAATGGCCTTGTGCAGGTCGACGAGCGCTTTCGCGATCTTCGGGATGGACGTGAACGGGCCGTCCGCTTTCGCGAGGTCGCCGCCGTTGTTGGTGTCGTCCCACGGAATCGCGATCATGAAGTTCCGGGCGAGGCCGGCCTGGCTCAGTGCGATCACGGCTTTGACCTGGGCGTCGAGCTGGTCGGTGGTGCCGGCGGCGTCGGTCAACCGCGGCACGACCTGGTCGACCTTGTCGATCAACGGCGCCAGGGCCTTGCGGATCGCCTGGTCGTTCGTCACCAGGCCGTCCATTTTCTGAATCAGCGCGGCATTGCTTTTCAGCGCCGAAAGCGAGGCGATCGAGCCCTGCACGGTTTCGAGGAGCTTATCGACGCCGGTGTAGGATTGCAGGGGCGCGTCGTTGCCGTCACGGAAGGCGTCGCCGCTCGCGTTGACGTCCGAGCGGATGTTGAAGCCGACCGGACCGAGGATGCCACTGCCGCCCGAGATCTTCTCGAAGGCGTAATTGACGCTGCCGAAGCTGCCCGAAAGGCGCGCGCTGGCTAGCGAGTGGCCCGTCGTGCCGGATTCCCACGTGTTGTTCAAAGCCAGGTTCACGGTCGCCGGAAGTTCGGCCAGACCGTCGCCGAACAGCGACGTCAAACCCATCGAGCGGAAGGTCGACTCTTTCTGGGCGATGCCGCCCTGGCTGTCGGCGCCGGTCGGCGGCGTGCCGTCGATTTTCTGAAAGAGGCAGGCCTGGACCTTGTCGATCAGAACGAACTGAACCAGCGTCGGTCCCGCTCCGGCGGCGGCCTGGCCGAACGCCATGCCTCCGAGGCCCCGGAAAAGGCGCCCGAAGGGCAGCGCGGAGCCCGCGGCGACGGCGGCGGCGCTGGCTAGGAAAGTGCGGCGATTTTGATGCGACATGGTCATATCCTCACAGCTTCGCGGCGAAGGAAAGGGACGAAATCAAGGAGAAGATCGCGCTCGCGGCGTCTTTTTCACACGCGGCCGCGAAGGCGTCGACGACTTCGGCTTGCGCCGGACCTTCAAAGTCCGCGAACGGCATGGCGCGCTCCATCATGGCCAGCGCCGTCTCGTGGTCGGCGCAGCCGCAGGCGGCAGCTTCCGGATTCTTCGCTGCCGTCTGCGCGGCGCAAACCTTGGCGGCGTTGTCGGCGAGGATGCCGAGGGCGAGCACGTAGCCGACGCTCGGCGAGTCGGCGTGGATTTCGCCGAGGCGGAGGTCGCGCGTACCGCCGAAGTTCTGGCGGTAGGTGTCGAAGAGGTCGCGGCCGGTGTCGACGGCCTGGCTCTTGCCGCGGCCGAGCGTCCGGAACAGGCTTTGCGCCAGCAAGTCGCCGTTCTTCAAATGCAGAGTCGAGCGGTCGGTCGCCGAGCCGTCGCCTTCGTCATCTTCCCCGCCTTTGGCCGGAGAGTTCGCGGCGGGGCCGTCCACGCCCGTGCCGCGCGTACGGCGGTCGTCTTTGCCCGAGCCGCTGATGCAGCCCGTGGCGGAAAGAAGAATCATCAGTGTCAGCGTCCGCTTCATGAAATCCAGCTCCCTCATTCGCAGGTATAACGATCGGCAGTGAACAGACCGCGCAGGGCCGAGGCCAGCGTCTTGCCATCGGCGTCGAACGACGCCTTGATGGTCTTTACCAGAGCTTCCTCGGGTTCGACGTTGGCGAGATGCTCCGGCAGCTGGCGACCGAGCGCCGTGCCGAGGTCGGCGTTTTCCGCAATCACTTCGCCGAGGCCCGCGAGGCCTTTGAAGTAGGTCGGCGTCATCCCGTCTTGGGCCGCCCAGCACGAGTTGCTTTCGTTCATGAT
>JAYVBB010000876.1:0-1794 GCA_043750715.1 Pseudomonadota bacterium
TGACCTGCAAAGTGAACGGAACGCTGCAGGCCTGACCTATCCCGCATCCGCGTCAGTAGTTTCAGGCAGTCGCCGGCCCCATAGAGACTGACTTCGACGGGACGTTCCTTCCACTTAGGCTGCGCCAACACCTCGAGAATCAGGTCTTGCCCTTTGTCCATCGGAAATAGGCGTCCGACACACGCCAGCCGAAAAGTGTCGTCAGCGGCTGGCCACGGTAGCGGCGCCGGGCAATCGAAGCCGGTCGGGTTGTGAATGATTTCCGGGACGGGAATGTCCTTTGCCAGGCGACTCTCCAGGAGTCGCAAGTTGCCGCGCGAGACAAAGCAGTTCCTCCTTGCGCTGGCGAAGGCAGCCATCAAGCCGTCCGCCGCGCTGTCGGAAAACCAGTCGGTGGCGTGGACGATTTGACAGACGGAAACGAAGGGAAGCTGCTGACGGCTACATTCGACCAGCCATTCTATCCCTCGCGAGCGGAGGCTGTGGTTGACGACGACCAGGTCGTAAGGGCCCGACGAAAGCGCGGGGAATTTCTGCCGTCCTTCGTTGAAGCGCGCCAAAAGCTTTTGGACCAGGGACTGGGCGAAGTCGGCGTAGAGGTGGATTTTGGCGCCGCGCTCCGCAAGCGGGAGGTAAACGGCCTCGGCTTCGGGGGTTTGTCGTCCGCAGATCGATACGGCATGGCCTGTCGCCAGCAGTTTGGCCGCGGTCTGAAGCCAAAGCGCTTCGCTGCCACCGTTGCTGTGACCGGTGTCACAGCTTGAAAACAGGATCCTCGCTTTCCCCTTGGTCATCGCGAGGCCTCAGGCTTCTGCGCTACCAGAAAATTCGAAAGGTAGAGGGTCTGGGTGGCAATGAAATGGCGACGCACGAAGGAGTTTCGCATGAGCTTGATCGTCGCCAACATCGTGATGTTCACGAAGCGCTGAATGATGCGCCGGAAGATCGACCGGCTCGTGGTGTACTGGAGGGTAGCTCCGAGCAAGGTGCCTAAAACGTCCAATTCGTTCCCCAGCTTCGAAACCTTCGTTTGCAGGCCGGCCTGTTCCGCAAAACGCTTGAGAGAGTGAATCGTCGGTCGCCAAAAATCAAAGGGCTCTTCATGGAGTGGAAAAAAGAAAGGGCACGTAACGATGGCGGACCCACCCGGGGCGAGCATTGCGGCAATGTTCCTGAATGCGACCTGCCAATCGGCAACATGCTCGAGCACCTCGGTGCACAGAATCAGCTTCGCCGAAATGGCACCTTGCACGCTGGCCGGGAGCGGCTCGTCAATGGCGCAAATGTAGTGAACCGATCCGGCGAGGTTCTGGATGACGTCGAGGCCGCGATAGTTGAATCCCGCATTTTCGAGCAGCGCTCGAAACGGTTGTCCACCACAGCCTATGTCCAGAGCGACGTCGCTGCCGTGGTTCCCGGGTCTCAGGGAAAGTACGGCGTCCGAAATCGCGGCGCGAAGGAGCGGCACCATGAAGGACTCCCGGTGCGTCAGCGGCCGGTATTCCGTGCGCTGCACCAGTGCTTGCCGGTTTTCGGAGGTTCCTTTTGACTGACTCAGGAATCAACCCGCCTTGCGTCTGGTGAACGGCGCGATCGTTTGCTTGAAGAAGTTTTTTGACAACTCTTCGCCGTCCAAGCCGTAGACCTCCGGCCAGTGATCGGGGCAATAGTAAGTGCCAAAAAGCTTGTCGATCCACGGAAAGTGGATGGCGAAATTCTTGTCGATGGCTTCTTTTTGGGAAGCATGGTGCCAATGATGGTGTCGCGGCATGACGAGGAAGCGCTCGAGCCACT
>JAYVBB010000877.1:0-3375 GCA_043750715.1 Pseudomonadota bacterium
GGTGGGCGGAGCCCCCTTGGTGTGGAGGGGTACCTAGGGGAACACTCATTGTTCCCCTAGGCGGGGTCCAGGGGCGGAGCCCCTGGGGCCTTGCGCAGCAATGCAGCGGTGCAGCCCTGCAGACCAAAAATTGCTACGATGAGCGAAACTTGAGAGAAGGGCCACCCAATGAACCTGGCAAACAATACGATATTGATCACGGGTGGCGCCTCAGGAATAGGCTTCGCCCTCGCAAAACGTTATGCCCATGCCGGCAGCCAAGTCATCGTCTGTGGCCGCCGCCAAGAACAACTCGACCATGCGATCCGCCAGATTCCTGGGCTCAAAGCGATCAAGGCGGACGTCGCTTCAGAGAAAGACCGCGACGCCCTCTTCCAACACGCCAGCCGGGAGTACCCGGATCTCAACGTCCTGATCAACAACGCCGGTGTCCAGAACCACCTGCCACCGCTCGCCGAAGCGCAACCGTGGGCACCTTACCGTCAGGAAATCGCCATCAACGTCGAGGCGCCGATTCACTTGAGCATGCTGTTCATCAAGCACCTCGCGACGCGGAAAAATCCAAGGGCCTTCACGACTTCGGCGAGCCGCTCGATGCTTATGCCGACCACGCCATGGCCTGCATCGCCAAGGGCGACCTCGAGTTCGGGTACAAGTTCTCCGAGATGGGCCGCATCGCGTCGCGGGAGCAGCTCGACCAGACGTTCGAGCGGATGAACCCGAAGTAACCGGCGACCTCAGTTGGCGACGCAAGCGTGCTTCTGCGTGTCGTAATGCTCGGTGTCCTTGCACTTGCCTTCCGTCGTCTTCACGTCGACGTCGGTCGCCGTCGCGGTACCAGTTCCCGTATCCGTTCCGGTGTCGGGCTTCCCGAGCGTGAGTACCACGGCAGTCGTCTGCGTCGTTTGACTCGGTACGCCTTTGAAGTTCGCCGCGTCGCCCGCCAGGGCTCCCCTGTATTTTGGGGCGATTCCTTTGACGCTTACGAACAGCTGCGTGCAGGTGTAGGGCGTTTCCTGGTCGATGGCGACGGGGAAGGTCAGCACTCCTGAAGTCGTGCTGGTCGCCTCGTACGTTCCGATGTTGGCAATGAGCGGATTGCACTTCATCTCGGCGGTGACGGGCGTCGCCGCTTCCGGGGCCGGGAACGTCACCGGAACTTTCAACGTGAAGGACAGCGCCGCGTTTTCACTCGGCACGACCTGATAGAGCTTCTGCAGGCCGGCGACGGCGGAGAGCTGCCCGGCCGCATCCGAAGTCAGCTCGAGCTCGCGCGACCAATAAAGAACGTTCTGCTCGGCGTCCTGAGCGAAGATGATGCCGGCGGGCGCCGACACGACTTTGACGCGGAACTGGCAACCTTGGAGGCCCTGCTTCAAGCCGACGGCCGAGAAGCTGACCGTGTTGTTTTCCCCGAGTTCGCCGTTCAGGGTGCTGGTGCAGCCCGACAGCTCGTAGAGCCAGGCCGGCTTGTTCTGGTCGCGTTCGTCGAGGTTGGCCATCTGCAGCTTCAGCGTCGCCGCTTCCGAGCCGACGCGGACGCCTTTTTTCGAGCTCCGGCAGCCCGAGGCACCAGCCAGGGTCAGGACGAGGGCGGCTGTCAGGGTCACGCTTTGGGCGAGCTTCATGCAATTTCCTCCGGGTGCTTCGCGAAGATGCTCGAACCGTGCCATCGCGGCGGCGGTGGGACGGTTGCAGGTTATCCAGTGAATCCAAGAGGTTGGACTCACGGCAAACCGGCTTTGCTCTTGACGCATCTGGCTAAGCTATGGTCAAGTCTAGCAAATATGAAGGCAAAAAACCCCGCAAAAAAGATCGAAGCTTACCGCTGGTTCTGGGACGCGCTCGACGCGTACCTGTCGAAAAAGAATTTGAAGCAGACGAAACAGCGAAAACAGATCGTCGAGCGCTTCATCGACATGAAGGAGCACCTCTCGGCCGAGGAGCTCCACGAAGCGGTGCGCAAGGACGGCCACAACATCGGCCTCGCCACGATCTACCGGACGCTCAACCTGCTCGCCGACGCCGGCCTAGCGGAACAGAAGTCGTTCGGTGAAGGTCGCTTCGTCTACGAAGTCAATACGCCCGGCACGCACCACGATCACTTGATCTGCCTCGGCTGCGGCCTCGTCATCGAGTTCGAAAACGACGAGATCGAAAAGCTGCAGGAAAAAGTCGCGGCCGTGCACCAGTTCAAACTCGTCAGTCACCGCCTCGACCTGTTCGGCCATTGCGTGAACTGCCAACAGAAAATCCGCCCGAACTGACGGTGCCAGCGGCGCCGTCATCCTGACGCGCCAAGCGGAAGGATCTCGGCAAATTGCCTGGTTTAGACTTGGCCACGCGGCCAATCTGATGCATACTCCGCTTCGTATCGTCACCGAAACTTGGGACCAATCGTGGGGGAGTCATGAAGACGTCGTTTTTCGTCAAATCGCTGGCAGTAGGCACGGCTTTGTTCGCGCTGAACACGCACGCGCTCGCGCTTCCGTTAGGTAACGGCATCGACGCCGAAGCGCTCGGCCTGGCACCGCAGTTCGGGGAAGAGGAATCGGCCGCGGTCGACTTCACCGCCATCGTCGCCTTGTCCAACTGCTCCGGCTCTTACGTCAAATTCAAGACCTCACTCGGCACCGATAAAGGCATGGTTTTGACCAACGGCCACTGCTTCGAAGGCGGCTTCATCAACGCCGGACAGATCAAGCAGGACGTCGCGTCCACCCGCACCTTCCGTTTGCTCAGCTCCGACGGCCGTAACACGGTCGCGACGCTTAGGGCGCAGCGCGTCATGTACGCGACGATGACCGACACCGACGTCACGCTTTACCGCCTGAACCAGACGTTCGACCAGATCAAGACGCAGTACAGCGTCGACCCGCTGGTGATCTCGGACGCGCGTCCGGCCGCCGGTGCCCCGATGAAGGTGGTGTCCGGGTATTGGAAGCGGATCTATACGTGCAACATCGACGACTTCGTGCACGCGCTGAAAGAAGGCGAATGGACGTTCACGGATTCCATTCGCTATTCGTCGCCTGGTTGCGAGACGATTGGCGGGACGTCGGGATCGCCGATCGTGCATAGCGATACGAGAGAAGTGATCGGAATCAACAACACCGGGAATGAAGATGGAGAGCGTTGCACGCTCAATAATCCGTGTGAAGTGGACGCTGACGGCAACGTGACGGTGAAGGAGGGTGCTTCGTACGGGCAGGAGACGTATCAAATTTATACGTGTTTGAGCACGACGAATCAGATCGACTTGACCAAAGAAGGGTGCATGTTGCCTAAAGGGCGTCGCAACCGTCGTTGATTTGTTTCCAAGGGGGCTGCTGCCCCCTTGACCCCCGCTTTAGCTGCATTGCTGCGCAAGGCCCC
>JAYVBB010000878.1:0-3472 GCA_043750715.1 Pseudomonadota bacterium
GCCGAAACGGCCCCTGGACGATCAGCGTTTCCTGCTTGGCGTCCGCCTCGCGGCGGAAGGTCGCGCCGAGAGCCGTGAACATTTTTTCCGTATGGTCGCGGCTGCCGAGCGGCAGCGTGACGCGCGTTTCGCCGGCGATGTTGAGGCCTGCCAGCAGGAGCGCGGACTTGACCTGGGCCGTCGCCTTGTCCACGAGGTGGCTGCCCGGAGCGAGCTTGGCTCCGAGGATGGCTAACGGTAGCAGCTTGCCGTTTTCGCGACCGCGTACGTCGGCACCCACCTGCCGGAGCGGCTCGACGACGCGGCCCATCGGGCGCTTGCTGAGACTGGCGTCGCCGAAGCAGGTGACGAAGAGGCCCGGGGTTGCCGCGAACACGCCGGTGAGAAGGCGCGCGGTCGTGCCGCTGTTGCCGAAGTCGAGCGGGACGGTCGGGGACTGCCAGCCGTCCCAGCCCGGGGAGTCGACCTCGACGGTCTCTCCCGTATGCATGATCTGGCAGCCCAGTGCCCGGAAGACGCCCATGGTCGAGCGGCAGTCGGCCCCAAGCAGGGGGCGAAGGATCTTGCTCCGGCCCTTCGCCATCGCGCCGAAGATGACGGAACGGTGGGTCACCGACTTGTCCGGCGGGCAGACGAGATCGCCCTTCACGGAGCCATCACGACCCCTGAGCAGCGGCGCGACGGTGATGGTCGAGGTCAATGCTTTGCCAATATCTGCGCGCCGTCCCCGAACGAGCCGAGGCGCATGAACTTGTCCATGCGGTGCTCGCGCAACTTTTCCGGCGATAGCTTCGTGAGTTCTTTGAGGTCTTTGATGAGCACGGCTTTGAGGCTCGCGGCGGTGAGATTGACGCTGCGATGCGCGCCGCCTTCGGGCTCCTGGATGATGGAGTCGATGACGCCGAGCGCCAACGCGTTTTGCGCGGTGAGTTTCAGGGCTTCCGCGGCTTGCGCTGCATTTGCCGCGTCTTTCATGAGAATCGAGGCGCAGCCTTCCGGCGAAATCACGGAATAAATCGAATGCTGCATCATGTGGACTTTGTTGGCGACGCCGACGGCCAGCGCGCCGCCGGATCCGCCTTCGCCGATCACGAACGTGACGATCGGCACGCCAAGGCGCGACATCACCATGATGTTCTTGGCGATCGCTTCCGATTGGCCGCGTTCTTCCGCTCCGATGCCGGGATAAGCGCCGGGAGTGTCGATGAACGTGATGATGGGCAGGCTGAAACGCTCGGCCATGCTCATGATTCGCAGGGCTTTGCGGTAGCCTTCGGGACGCGGCATGCCGAAGTTGCGATAAATGTTGTCCTTCGTGCCGCGGCCCTTTTGGTGGCCGATGACGACGACGGAACGTGTTTCGAAGGTCGCCAAGCCGGCGACCATGGCCGGATCGTCGAGAAAGTTGCGGTCGCCGTGCAGTTCCACGAAGTCCGAGAACAGGGAGCTAATGAGCTCGAGGGTGTTGGGACGGCGGGGATGGCGTGCCAACTGCGTGGTCTCGTAGGCGGAAAGGCGCGAGAACATCTCTTTCCGGAGCTTTTGGGCCTTTACCTCAAGTTCCTTGATTTCGTCGTCCAAGTTGACGGCTTGGACGGCCGCCATTCGGCGCAACTCGTCGATCTTCAGCTCGAGGTCGGCGATCGGCTTCTCTAGGGGAATATATTCCATGATCGCCAAGGTGGGGCCGAAGCCCCCTTCCCGTCAAGCGGGGTCGAATAAGTTGCCAAGATCGTTCGACTCTTGCTAAACTGAGAAGCAAGACTACAGAGGAAAGGACAGCCATGGTCAAGTCGGAACTCATCGAGAACCTGGCGGAACGAGCGGACATCACCTTGGCCAAGGCCGAAGAGATCGTTGATCTCTTTTTTGATGCTGTCACGGAGACCCTTTGCAGCGGTCACCGCGTCGAGATCCGCGGCTTCGGTGCCTTCACCGTCCGTGAATACAAAGCATACGAAGGTCGTAACCCGAAGACTGGCGAGAAGATTACCGTTCCGCCCAAGCGCCTGCCGTTCTGGAAGACCGGCATGGAGCTGAAGCAGCGCGTCGACTCGGCATTCCTCGGCGGCGGCAAGGGCAAGTAAGCCCAAGCCCTACCGGCAACTTGACAAACTCCCGTTTGCGCCTCAAATAAGCGAGGCGCTTTCAGGGAGTTTTTTCGTGCCCATTTATGAGTATCAGTGCCAGGCTTGCGGCGACGTCAGCGAAGTCATGCAGAAATTTGACGCGGCGGCTCCCGAGGAGTGCGAAAAGTGCCGCAAAGGGCCGCTCGCCAAGCTGCTGAGCAAAACCGCCTTCATTTTGAAGGGTAACGGCTGGTACGTGACGGATTTCCGCGGCGACAAAAAGCCCGCGGCAGCCAAACCCGAAGGCGGCGTCAGTGCCGACGCCAAGCCCGCGGCCGCCGAGACGAAAACGGAAACGAAAACGGAATCCAAGCCTACTTCGGGCGACGCGCCCGCGGCCCCTGCCAAGCCCTCTTCGACGCCCGCATCCAGCTGATTTGCGGAAAATTCACGCCGAAGGTGCCGTCTCCCTGCTAGGTTGAGCCAGCGTGACCATAACATAACTGCCTGATAGATCTGAATTTTGTTATAAAATCATTGAAATCATAGAATCATTCTATTAGAATCCCGTCGAATTCATAGCTCGCCGGGGTTTTTTCGTGATCAAGACTCTCGTCCCCGTCATCTTGCTCGTGCTGGCGACCGCCTGCGGTCAGACCCGTGCGCCTTGGGACCGGAACGCCGAGTCGGATAAGGGTGACGACGACACCCCGGCGAGCCCGAATTCACCAAAGCCGGACGAGGACGTCGCCAAAGGCCCGTCCGTCCTGGATCAGGAGCTTCCCGGCGGAGACGCGGCGCTGACCAACCTCGCGGACCTGATCGCCGACCAGGGACTGGCTCGGTACCACCGCGCCGGACACCGCGCGCAGGACCTGAAGATCGCCGTGCTCGACAACGGCTTCGTCGGCTTGAACCGGAGCCTCGGCAAACGCCTGCCGCCCGACACCGTGCTCGCGCCGTCGCCGCTTCCCGAAATGCAGCAGACCAACCACGGCTTGAAGCTCGCTGAAATCGTCTACGCGCTCGCGACCGGCAAGACCACGTACGACAAGACGCAACGCGGGCCGGAAATCCTGCTGTTCAACACCAACGGCTTCACCAACTTCCGCGCGGCGATCGACGGCGCCATCAAGGAGAAAGTCGACGTCATTCTTTATGCGCAGGTTTGGGAATACGGAGGCAACTTCGACGGCAAGGGCTTCATCAACCGCGAAGTGAAGCGCGCGACCGACGCCGGGATCCTCTGGGTGAACGCCGCGGGGAACGTCGGGCAATCGACGTACAATGCCGCCGTGACGTTCGACGACGCGGGGACCGTCCCCCTACCCTTCGACGGCAAATACGTGCGGTTCACGGTCGGCCAGTCCGGGACGCCGGTGAAGATCGTGCTCGCGTGGAAC
>JAYVBB010000879.1:0-2047 GCA_043750715.1 Pseudomonadota bacterium
TACCAGCGGCAGTTCTTTGCGGAATTCACTCCGGACTATCCGCCTCAGCCTCGACGTCAGCCATGACCGCGTTGCGCGGACGGCTCTGCGCGATCGGCACGCCGAACTCGAGGCCGTCGAGGGACACGCGCGTCGTGCCCGGATAGTTCTTGTCGAGGTACGCGATCGCTTCGTCGGGCGTCGCAAACAGCGGCCAGCGATTCACGAAGTCGTACGCCTCGAGAATGCGGCGCGGCTTTTCCATCACGCCCGCTAGCAGGAAAGGCACCCGCAGGCGTTTCGAAAGCTGCATGAGCTCTTCGAGGAACGCGCCGCAGATTTCTTTTTCGTCCTGCAAGTCGACGAGCACGTATTTCACTTCGGTGTTCATCATCCAGTTGTGGATGCTGACGGCGAAGTCGGCGCAGTTTCCGCAAAGCGACTTGTTCGCGTTGCAGGAGCTGATGATGTTGAAGACGACGGCGCCGTTCAGGTTTTCTGGGACGAGTTCCATTGCTACTTCACCAAAAACAGGAGTTTAATGGCCCAGTTACAGGGCGACGGCGGTAGACACGAGTACTCCCACCAATATTAAAAAGGGCGGGACGGGGTCAACCCTTTTCGACCGAGCTCACTCAGGCGACGCAAATCCGAACCGGCCGCGGTCGTCCACCCATCGCCCGATCAGGGTCCTTTTGACCTCGGTCAGGGAGTTCTTCAGGAAGTTCGCCTTGAGCTTCGGCAGCAGGTCGGCGATGAGGCGGCGCGCCGCGTCCTCGTCGGCCGTGTCGTAAGTCATCGGTTTCATCGCTATATCTATGGAATGACTACCGATGAGCGAGATCAGACGGGCGTCTTTTTGGGCATCCAGGGCGCCGGTGCTGATGAAATCTTGAGCTTTGGCGGCCGTGGCCAGTCCGAGCCGAACCTGCCAGAAGAGGCCCTTGGGATCGGCCGGATCGGGCACCTGGGCGACCTTGACGGACAATTCCCAAACCATGCCGTCGGCGTCCCGGACCTGGTCGAGCTGGTTCTCTTTGAGCCAGTTCTTGATCTCGCCCAGGGCGCCCGCGAGCGACGAGATGACAGGTCGGCGTGGCTGCTTGTCGCGCTCTGCATTGAACATGACTGCTCGATTTGCTGGGGGTTGGTCTCCAGCCAGTGTAACGAAACACGGCATTTTTGCGACCCGGTTCTTATAAACGGCGATTTTCGCCGCTCTTCCCCGGCATTTTTGTGTATAGAGAAAAGACGATGAAACGCTTTCTCATTCTAGCCCTGCTGACCCTGCCGCTGAGCGGCTGCGCCTATACCTTTACCAACACCCACATTCAGCGCCCGGCGGGCGTGCAAACGGTCGCCGTGGAAGCGATTTACGACACCAGCCGGGAAGTGCTGCCGCACGAGCTCCTCTGGGAGTCGCTGCAGAACGCCTTTGCGGCCGACGGTCACCTCAAAGTGGTGCCACTGGCGTCAGCGGACGCCCTGGTCCGCGCTCACATCAGGAAAGCCGGCGTGGCCCACGTCGGCACGAACCAGGACAACCTGTCGATCGCCGACCCCGAAGTGTTCGACGGCACGCGTCCGAATCAACCCAGCGATTTCAAATTGCTGACGCAGGCCGGCCGCTTTCGCGACAAAGGCGTGATCAACGCCGTCGTCGAGGTCGAGGTGTGGAACCTCCGCACCAAGTCGCTGTTGATGAAGACCACCTACAACCTGACCGACGGTTTTCAATCGCTCCATTACGGTAACCCGAGCGTCGGCCGCCCGAACGACCACCTCCGCTTTCAGGAAGCGGAGGAAGCGTCGTTCAAGCAGATCGCGCAGAACATTTCCCGAAGCGTCGTCCGGGACCTGCTCGTCCGTTAGTCGAGCGGATTCGTCATGCAGTGCGGGCTCAGCTGCTGCTCGTCGTTGTCGAACGAGCTCGAGCGGACGCTCCGGCTACGCTGCATCGGGACGCCGTTCCAGTAGGACTGCTCTTCGCTCTGGAAAGCCAGAAAGAGCGCGTTCCAATCGTCGAAATCGTGCAGGACGTCGGTACTGCCGCTGGAGTAGAGCGGCA
>JAYVBB010000880.1:0-4999 GCA_043750715.1 Pseudomonadota bacterium
AGGTCGGGAGAGACACGCCGCTCAGGATCGAGTCCTGGAGCATGCCTTGGGCGATCAGGACGTCGACGCGGTCGGTGTCGATGCCGGCACGCGCGGTCGCCAGAGCCAAGGCATAAGCACCGGCGGCGACCGGGGAAGCCATCGACGTACCGCTCATGCGGCCGTAACCGCCGGTGTTGAGCGTCGCGAGAACGTTCGAGCCCGGCATCGCCACGTCGACCTTGTCGCCGCGGTTCGAGAACGAAGTGAGCTGGCCCAGGTTGTTGGTCGCCGCGACGGACGTGATCGTGTTGTAGCTCGACGGGAAGTGGTACTGGAGACCGCCTTCTTCCGCCGGGCCGCCCATGGTCAGGCCGTCGTTACCCGCCGCCGCGAACACCATGACGTTCTTCGCCGCGATGGTGTTGTACAGCGGACGGTTGAAGTTCGCGTTCGACGCGTCTTCGAGAGTCGTCAGGTAGCCGAGCGACATGTTGATGACCTGGGCGCCGTGGTCGACGGCCCATTTGACGCCGCGCTCGATCTCGAGCGAGGAGCCCGAACCCTGGTCGTTCAGCACGCGGACCGGCATGATCTTGACGTTGGCGCAGGAGGCCACGCCGACGACGCCTTCGGCGTTGTTGGCTTGGGCGGCGATCAAGCCGGAAACGTGTGTACCGTGACCGTTGGGGTCGCCGTACTGGTCGTCCGGCGGCATCTGCGCGCCGGAGCCGACGAAGTTGGCGCCGATGATCTGGCCGTTGGCGTCCCGGTACATCATGTTCTTGAGGTCCGGGTGGTCGAAGGTCACGCCCGAGTCGACGACGGCGACGATCACAGGTTTGCCGCTACGCTCCGCGACGGCACAGGCCTGGTCGCGGCGGATGAACGGCAAGTGCGTCTGCTTGGACTTTTCCGGGTCGTTTTCCTGAACGGGGGACGCCGAAGCGAGGGCTTCGGGCTCGGCCGAAAGCACGCCCGTGGAGCCGGCGAGGCCGTTGACGATGGCTTTGGTGCCGTCGCGCGAGAAGTCGCAGTTCTCGAAGGTCAGGTTGTAGGTGTTCAGAAGGGCCTGCGAGACGGCGCCCGAGCTGTCGTCCGAGGTGTCGCCCCAGTTGACGCGCGTCGGCGCCTTCGCCTTACAGCCTAGGGCCGTGGCGACGGCGCTCGAAAGCTTGTTGATGTCGGAGTCGGACGACGTGGCTTCGGCCGAAACGACGAAGCTGCCTTCGACGTAATGGTCCGGAATGCTGCGAAGTCCTCGATGTTCGGGGGCTTTGGCGCAGGCGAACGCGAGTAGCGGCGCCATCCAAAGGGCAAAACGAACTCCTGGCGGTCTGACGCAATTGGGCATCCTCATGATTCAACTCCTATTCCGGTACAGCGTTTGGAACACAGCGTGAGCTTGGAAGGCGGGGATGCTCCCACCTTTTTATAAAATACCTTAGTGCACATTAGAATTCAATAGAATCTTTTAAAATCCATAGAATAAAGGAATTTTCAGGTAAGGGTTGCGATAACCCATTGACAGGATTCATGAATCGCCGTTACCATTTGATTAATTAAATCAGCTAGATATACGAGTCGCCCGCATGACCAGCACAACGCCCCCGCGCAGACTGCGTCTTTGGCTTCATAAGGTCAGGATCAATCCCCTCCTGATCCTGCTCGTGCTGCTGCCCGTGCTCGGCTGGGCGGTGGGCTTCGAGCAGTCGGTCAACCGCCGCCGGGCCGAGATCCTCGACGCCCGCGCCGCCTACGTGACCGCCCTGACCGGCACCCGCACGCAGCTGGCGGGCCTGATCGGCAAGGTGGTGACCGACAAAACGCTCACCCAGAACCTGAGCTGGAAGCTCAACCACTCGGTCCAGAGCTCGCTGGAAGCCAAGATCGAGAACGGCGGCATGGACCAGATCGCCCTCTACATGAAGGGCTGCCAGGAGCTGGGCCGGGCGAGCGTCGAGAAATACGTTCCCGTCAACTGCCCTACCGCCGAAGGCGCGGAGCCCGAAGGCCGCTTCTATTGGATCCCCACGGAAGCGGGTCCGGGTCTGGTCCTCGCGCGGAAGGTGCCGGGCTTCGACGACGTCTTCGTCGTCGGCTTGGTCCGCTTGGGCGGCAATTGGCTGAACATTCATCCCGAGCTCAAGCAAAAAATGCAGAGCCTGAAGCTCCGCATCGGTACGGGCAAAGGCGCCGTGCTGCACCGCGAGGGCATAGACGCCAAGGGCCAGGCGCTGGCGTCGCTCGTGAGCGATCACGGACTAGACAAATTTCTTTTAGCGGAAGGCGGCAAAGATCTCGCATACGGGAATCCCCTGCTCTGGCCTTGCCTGTTCCTCGCCTTGTTCTGCACCGCCGCGGCGCTGCTCGGCCAGCGCTGGAAGCGCTCGCGGGCCAAGGACGCGCTGCAGGCGTTCGGTGACTGGGCGAAATCGTTGACGCCCGGCGGCGACATCACGCTTCCCGGCAAGGAACGCCTGGTGATGACCGGCGAGCTGGAGGGCGACCTGGTTCTGGCAAAGCAAATGATCGGGCACGCGCTCCAGCTCAAGTCCGACGCCGTGCACGGCCTCACCTCCCGCCGCTCGCTCCTCGAGTCCCAGCTCAAGAGCAAAGAGGAAGAAATCCAGAAGCTTCGCCACAGGCTGGCCGAGCTCGCCGAACTCGACTCGCTGGCGATTCAGCTGGCGCGCACGACCGGGAGCTTCCTCGAGCGGATGGAAGCGTTTCACAACGAAGCGGAAGACCTCGAAGCGATCGTCGGCGGCGCCGTCGCCGACGGCTCGAAGTCGCTCTTTCACGTGCTGCTCGACTGGCAGCAAGGCATCACCGAACGAGGCGCGCGGAAATTCCTCCGTTCGCTGTCGGAAACTCCCGGACTGAATAACGAGCAGGACAGTCTGCTCGACGAGCAGGTCATCCTGCTGCTAAATCTCGCGGGCGAGATTACCGACCAGGCGACGAGCTCCGCCAGCCGGACGAGGAAGCTCGTCGAAACCTGCGCCTTCGCCACCAAGCTGGCCGGACTTTGGCACGGCCTGGCGTTGAAAACCAACGCCGAAAAGAGCTGCGCGTCGCTGATCCAGCCGCTCGAAGAAGCGCAGGGACTCGTTCGCATGGAAAAGGCGTTCGCGCGCGTCGACTTCACCAACCTGGTCACCGACAGGGAATCCGAGTGCATTCCGGAGCTGCCCAAGACCGTCTGGGTGTCGGCGCTCTATCACCTTTATCTGGCGATGGCCGAACTCGCGTCCGGGCAGGATGCTAAGATCGTCAGCCGCATGCGGCGCGACCAGGGCAAGATTCTGTTCGTGATCCAGGCGACGACCGACGGCAAGCCCCTGCCGAAACGCGGCGAGAAGCAGGCTTATCATATGGAAATCTCGCGCTCGATCCTGATGCCGTTCGAGATTTCGCTGGGCGTGCTGCCGGCGCTCGACGGCCCCTTCCCCGTCTCGCTTTCCTGGGCGGAAGACCGCGCGCAAGCCTCCGGCTCGGAAAAAGATGCGCGGCTTCTCCCCATGGGGAAAGAAGCCGCGGAACAAAATCTGAGTTTGAGCTAGCCTGTCCGCCGAAGCCTTGGCGAAGGTGGACAAGTCCGCCGTAGCCTTGGCGAAGGCGGAATCACCAGTAGCTGGAGCCGTACACGCAGCTCGTCATGTTGCCCTTGCGCGCGATCTTCGCGACGCGCGAGGCTTGGACGCCCGTGAAGCCGCCCACGATTTCCGGCGTCAGACCGAGTTCGTCGGCCGTGTCTTGCAGAGCTTTCCAGGCCGCGCCGCCCATGCTCGGGAGCTCGACGTCGGCGGGCGTGTGGCGGTGCGCCGCGATTTCGCGCTCGAGGTTGAACATGCGGTAGCAAACGCTGTGGTGGACTTCCGAGTAGTCGCCGACCGGGACGAAGTAGTACTGGCCGTTCTGGTCGAGCCAGCCGTTGTTCCAGAGCGCGTCGCAATCGGATTGGCCGAGGGTAAAGCCGTGCAGGCCCGTCTCGCTGCCCTCGCCGAGGCTGTGCATCGCCTCGACGGAGCTCTTCGGGTCGATGCCGATGGCCGACACCCACTCCGCCGATTCTTCGTCCGCTTCCTGCTCGCCGGTGTACTGGCCGAGCTTTTTCGTCTGCGCGAGCTTGAGCGTGTCGATGGCCGTCTTGTCTTGGTTCACGAGGAGCTTGCTGGCGTTGAGGAACACGGTCTTCAGCTCGGTACCAGCCGGAGCCGCGGTGCCGAGGCGAAGGGCGTTGAGCGCCAGGATGCCGGCGACCGCCTGCTGGGTCGACTGGGGCAGCGACGAGAGCCAAGTCGGCCACGACGGGCTGTTGACCGATTGGGCGATGACGTCCCAGCTCACCGACGTCGCGCTGAGCGTGCCGGCTTGCGAGGCGAGCTTGATCGTCTCGAGGCAAGCGAGCGCCTTCGTTTCGAATTCGGAGACCGCGCCGCCTTGAGCGGTGGACTCCGTGCCGAACGGGAACGTCGCGATTTTGGTCTTGAACGCCTGGGTGTCGATCAGGGTCTTGACGGCCGTGCAGGCGGCCGAGCAGCTGCCCGCGCCGCAGGCGGCTTTCACCAGGGTGCCGGCGGCGAAGAAGAGCTCCGAGCGGATCTTCTGCGTCGTGTAGTTGAAGTGGACGTCGGAGGACGAGAGGAGCGTCGCGCTGGCGATGGCGCCTTCTCCGAGCTCACGCTGCGCCGAGTCGGCCGCCGGGCGGCGCGACGGCTGGTTGCGGTCCAGCGTGTAGAAGAAGTCGTAGTCCTTTTCCTGGGCGGTCATGTGCGAGCGGTAGTAGTGACCGAGTTCGTGGGCGAGCACGGCAACGGTCTCATTAACGCCTGGCATGGCATCCACCAGTTGATCGGTTACGACCACCACGCCGCCTGGAAGTGCAAAGGCATTGGCACCAATCCACCCGCCATCACGAAACTCAAGTCGCACGGTGGCGGGCAAATCTGTTGCCGCACGCAGCGCAGCAAATGCGATGGAGACCTCAGAACGTTTGCCCGACTCCAGCGTGGAA
>JAYVBB010000881.1:0-2558 GCA_043750715.1 Pseudomonadota bacterium
CCGAAGTCAGGGTCCCGCGCTCCCCGACCAGCTCGTGAATGCGGACGCCCTGCGTCTTGCCCTTCACTACCACACAGTCGATGAGACGCGTCTCAAAGGCGCCGTCGGTTCCCTGGAGCGTCGACTCGCTGATGAGGATCTTCGTCTCGTAAAATTTGTTCAACGACTCGAGCCGGCTCGCCAGGTTGACGTTGTCGCCGAGCGCCGTATAGGAAAGCCGGTCGACGAAGCCGATGTTGCCCACGACCGCCTCGCCGGTGTTCAAGCCGATCCGGGTGTGCATCGCGGGGATGCCTTCCCTCTCCCACCTCAGGAAGAGCTCGCTCAGCCGCCGCTGGCATTCCAGAGCCGCCTTGCAGCCCATCGCGGCGTGGTCTTTGAGGGGCGTCGGCGCTCCCCAGAACGCCATGACCGCATCACCGATGAACTTGTCCACGGCCCCGCGGTTGGCCATGACGCAGCGGGTCATGATTTCGAAATACTGGCCGAGACGAAACGCCAGGGCCTCGACGCCGAGCTGCTCGGAGATCGTGGTGAAGTTGGCCACGTCGGAGAAAAAAATGGTGATGTTGGTGTTCTCGGCGCCGAGCTTGGCTTCCTTCTGCATTTGCATGAGCTCGGTGACGAGCTCGGCGGGCACGTAGCGGCGGAAGGACTTCAGGCCCTTTTTCAAGTTGTCCAAAGCGACTTCCATCGAGAGCACCTCGGCGATACTCGACGACATGCGCACTTCGGAGTCGAGCTCGAGGCGGCGCACCTTCGCCATGTCGTCGGCGAGCGCCATCAGCGGCTCCGAAATGCGACGCGAGAAATAGAGGCCGATGCCGGCGATGACCACGCCGACGATCCCGCATACCGTCAAGATGAGGATGAGGTAGCGGCGCTCGTAGTCGATGACGCTCTTGGCCGACATGTCGATGCCGATGACGGCTTCGAGCGAGCCGTCGGACCGGAGTACGGGTGAGAAGCTCGAAATCCAGGTGCCCCACTTGTCTTTCGAGAAGGTGGATTCGACCTGGACCTCGTAGGGCGGCTCGAAAGCTTTCGTCAGGGACGGGGTCAGCTCCTTGTAGACATCGCCGACGTGGCTCATCTCTTTCGGATCGTCTTCCGCATCGACGACGAAAATGATCTTGCCGTCTTCGAGCCTGCGGAAGGTGTAGGCGTAGCGGACGCCAGGGACCCGGTCCCTGACCTGGCCAAGTGCCTTTTTGAGGCGGAGATATTCCTCGCTCGTCTCCTGCGCCTTTTTCGTCACTTTGGAGTGAACGTCCGCGTCGATGAGCAGGGCTGCCAGGGCGGCGGCGTTGTGCAACCGTTCCCGGATGTCGTTGCGCGCGTATTTCTTGACGCTGAGATAAGTCGTGGTGCCGAGAGCCACGGCAGTCGCGAGGACGATCCCGATGAACGCGCTGGCCAGGCTGAAACGCAGCGAGACCAGCTTCCGCTTCGGAGCGTTCAAAGCACACCCTCTCCGCGCCAGCGGGCGACGTCGGCGGAGCTGGCGCCCAGCACCTCTTTCAGGACTTCCTCGGTATGCTGACCCAGGTCCGGAGGCATGCCCGCCCGGACGTCGTCGACGAGCGGCGAGCGGATGAGCGAAACCTTGGTACCGTCCGGTCGCCTTGCCTGGATCTCGAGGCGGCGCTCCTTGGCGAGCTCGCTTTGGAACAGTTGGTTGAGCTGCCATACCGGTCCGGCGGGAATCTTCGAGGCGTCGAGCAGAGTCAGCCACTCGGAGGTCGTCTGGAGCTTCAGGATCTTTTCGAGGCGGGGAATGAGGATCCCGCGGTTCTTCACGCGGTCGGCGTTCCGGGCAAATGCCGGATCACTGCCCAGCGCGACGTCTCCCGTGAGACTTGCGAATTTCCGCCACTGCCCGTCGTTACCGACCGCCAGGATCAGACTCGCGTCCTTCGTCTCGAAGGCCTGGTAAGGCACGATCTGCAGGTGGGCGTTGCCCTGCCGGCCCGGAACTTTTCCGGACGTCAGGAAGGCCTGCGCGACGTTTGCCATCGTTGCCACGGCGGAATCGATGAGGGTGATGTCGACCGCGTACCCGTGGCCGGACTTTGCACGGGCATGCAGCCCCGCCAACGCCGCGGTGGCGGTGTAGTGCCCGGTCACGATGTCCGCGATCGCCACGCCGAACTTCGACGGCGGCCCGTCCTTCGCCCCGGTCGCGGCCATCATCCCGGAAAGTCCCTGCACGACGAAGTCGTAACCGGCCCTGTCGGCGAATTTGCCGGTGCGGCCGAAGCCCGAGAGCGAGCAGACGACCAGCAGGGGGTTAACCTCGTGCAGACTGCGGGCGTCTAGCCCGAGGTTGCGTACTGAGTCCGACCGGAAGTTCTCGATGACGACGTCGCTCTTCGCCGCGAGGCGGAGGAAGAGGTCTCGTCCAGACGGTTTTTTCAGGTCGAGCGTCACGCCGCGTTTCGAGCGGTTGCAGGACAAAAAATAGGCGCTAAGGCCCGCTTTCTCGTCGAGATAAGGCGGTCCCCACCCGCGCGTTTCGTCGCCTTCTCCCGGCTGCTCGATCTTGATGACGTCGGCGC
>JAYVBB010000882.1:0-3464 GCA_043750715.1 Pseudomonadota bacterium
CGGCCCACCAGGCGCCCCACGATCTGAGACCGAAGCCTTTCTGGTAGTCTTCGGCAGTGAACTCGTCTTTGTCTCCGGCGCCGCCCGTCAAACCGAGGCTCGAGCCGGCGGTGAGTTTGCCGAAGTTCGTGTCGAGGCGCTCGAGCTGGATGACGCCGCTGTCGCCGTCGAGCCAGTCGAAGCCGAGGATGATCTGTTTGCCGGCGACTTGTGGGCCGACGCTGTTCAGGTAGCCTTCGACGTCTGCCGGTTGCTTGACGTCGTCGAGCGCAACGGTTCCGACGCGGTCGAGCGAGTCGCCGTCCTGCTTATGCCATTTCACGGCATTGCTCTGGCCGGGTCTGATGGAATAGTAGTCGTCGCCCGTGGCTTTCCAGAACACGGTGCCGGCCGTCACGTCGTCGTCTTTGTAGACGCCGAGGGCGACCCAGGCCGGGCCTTGGCTGACCTTGCGGAATTCCAGGATCGGCTTGCCGGAGATGCCGTCGAGGATCGTGTTACCCATGCGGAAGACGATGGCCGCGCCGGTTTCCGAGCTGACGTGCGCCAGCCACGGAACCATGACGGGCTCGACGTCGCCGTCGATGTTCATGGCCGGCCGACGGACGTACATGTTGTCGACCGTGAGATCGAGCGGCGCCTTGTTGCCCGCGATGTAGGGACGGCGAACGAAGAGCTCGGTGATGGCGATCTTGGTGCCTTTGGTTATCACGTAGGGACCCCAGTCCCAGACCCGATTGTCCGCGGTGATCGAGAGGACGGGAGTGGCTTCCGTCTTCTTGGAGTAGGTGATGAGAACCTGCTCTCCGGCGCCGGTGACGGAGACTCCGTAGTCAGTACCGTCGTCTGGCTTCCAGAGCTTGACGTCCTGGCTGGTGTTCGTGAGGGTGCGGAAGCGCGCCATGAATTCGGTGGTCGACCACGGTTTGTGCGGCGACTGGCGCAGCGAGTATTCCTTCGGCGACTTGGGGAGGAAGAACCCAGTCTTGAAGGAGTTGGTCGTTGCGGCGTCGCTGACCGACGAGCCTGCCTGAGGCTTGCAACCGGACAAAGCCATGAAGACGACAAACAGCGTTCTATTAGACATGATCATGAGGCTCCAGCCGAAAAAATTTGGGAGGTATTATCCGTATCGGCTCGAGTTGGCAAAACCTAAATAGCCTCAATCTACTTGCAGTGATTTCAGGCGTTTGGACAAAAAAAGATCCCCCTGGAGTTGAATCCAGGGGGACGATCTATTGTGGTCCGGCGCCGTGCGGCGCGTCTATTTCAGATCAGACAACGGAAACAGCCGACTCTAAGGGAAAATTACACCAAACCGTCACCGACCCAATTAGATTTCGCCGAGAATACCGATCTTGAGCATCGTGTTCGACTTGGACTCTTCTTTCGGCGTCGTGCTGGCGGCGCCGAGGTTCTTGTCGAACTTGCCGCTGGTGCTGACGACGGCGACGAAAGGCGTCCAGCCTTTGCCCATCATGGCCAGGTCCGCGCCCACGCCGATGACTGTGCCGTTGTCGTCCCAGTTGTAGACCGGATCACCACCGGCGCCGACGCCGTTGCTGTTGGTTTTCAGGTCTTCACGTCCGACGTCTTTGTCGTCGGCCTGCTTGTTCTCGAAGGTCGAGAAGTGCAGCCAGGGGGTCATCATACCCTTAACTTCATAGCCCACGTTGAGGGCGATGGAGCTGAGAGTGTCAGCAGACTCTTTGTTCTTCTTCGGATCGGTCGGGTCCGTGTCTTTGTGGACGCGGCTTTGGTTGTAGTAGTCGAGGGTGGCGTTGAGGCCAGCCATCGAGGTCTTGATGCCCATGTCGAACCAGCGCGACTTGTTGTTGTCGAACGAGCCGATGTCGATCATCGGGAAGATGCCGCCAAATTGGCCCATCCAGCCCAAGACCCAGGTCGGGTGCACCGATTGGTTCCACTCGCCCGTGCCGCCGCCAACCGTAACGTCGTTGACCAATTGGAGCTTCACGTCGCCGGCGACTTTGAGGCCCACTTCGATCATCGGCGTGTAGTCAGGCATGGCCAGGTTGCCACCGGCCACCAGCACGCTGTGCGTGTGGCTGCGGTAGTTGCTGTCCATGTTGTCGTAGCCACCTTGCATGACGCGCATCTTACCGATGCTCATACCGACCATCTTCGAGAACCAGTGAGTGCCGTAGCCGTAGTCCAGGGGACCGTTCGCGGCGGACGGATTCAACAGGTTGAAGCGGAAGGCATACTCGGTGTCTTTGTTGACGTTGCCAGACATCTTGATGTTGGCGTTCGTCACTTGGATAGTTGTGGTTTTGTCCGGCGTGAAACCGGTGGCCTTTTCGAGGCCATGGTCGTCATAAATCAATTCAGAACGGAACTCTCCTCCGATTTTCATCGAGTTCGCGTCACTAGTGACGTTGGCTCCAGCGGTTCCACCTTGAGCCCAAGCCACGTTGGCCAGGGTCAGACCTGCAATGCTTACTCCGAAAATGCGACTTAGCTTAAGCAGCACGGTATCACCCTCCTCAGTAATTATGTGACGCATTCTGCTTATAGATCGTAGTTTAATTAAAAATCTTTCATATTCCAAGTGCTTCGAGCAAAAAGAACTAAAAAGACTAAAGAGATCCCCTGAAATTCCGGTGACTCGGACCCGATTTCAATTCTTCTGACATCGTAGAAGCCGCGTCCGATAAGGGTTTCAAGCGTCTTGATTAAAGAATAAGCAGGGCAGGATAGTCTGGTGAAAAAATAAACAGTCAACCAAGCCGTTCGGTCCGCAACAAGCCGTTTTTATCCACGACCAACCTAAAATAGTCCAAAGCTTGCTCTTCAATCTGACCCTTACGGGTTCTTTTCGAATAACTAAGAGCCATATCCAGATAGTAGACCTTGGGGAATTGGATCGCGTGCACGTCGCCGTCGGTCGCTACGACGTTAAGAAACCGCGAAGGTTCGCCCAAGCGCGGTAAACAGGCGTCAATGTTTAGACGCAGGATGTCGTGCACCGCCCGCAACGGGTAACGGTTTAGAATCTTAATGTCGCCGTTGAGAGCGATGTCCTTGGTGTAGCGCAGGACGTAGTCGATCGATTCGTCGGTGCCTTGGCCGGTGGTGCAAAAGCCGTCGCGCATGGCGCGGATCCGCTCGGGCAGCAGGTCGAACTTCTCGAACTTGGCGAATTCCTTGATCGAGCCGACGGGAATCTTCTCGCCGCTGCGGTCGTGATAGTAGATGCGCTCGCTGTGATCCGGGATCTTGCCGGATTTGAAGTAATTGCGGCCGATGTCCTTGATCCGGTCCTTGACGATGTAAGCGCCGACCACGATGCTGACGAACAACACGCCCGAAATGCCCCACAAATCGTTGACTCCGCTCGGCTGCATCGCGACGCGCACGACGTAGATCTGTGCCATCAAGGCCCAGATGGCAGCGATGCCAGCAGCGATCATGGCGCCCGTCTGGCGCTGGAAGGCGAGCAT
>JAYVBB010000883.1:0-4248 GCA_043750715.1 Pseudomonadota bacterium
GCCCGAGGTCGAAGCGTTCTACCTGGTCGGCAGCCAGGCACGCCTCATGGTCGATGAAGCGCGGCTCTCGGAGCTGCAAGCTAACCCGCTGCTGGGGGATCACGTCGCTTTGCGCAATCCCTCGTTCTTTCCCGCGCGGGTCTTTGCCTCGGCCGACGAGACGACCGCCAAGGCGTCCTATTCGTTCGCGAACACCGACGACTCGGCGTTCATCGAGCTGCGCGCGCCGCTGCGCTCCTCGAGCCCGGCCGACGGAGGCGAACTCACGGCTCAGTTCCCCGAGCCGTTCCTTGCCCCGCGGCTGGTCAAAGCCGCCAATCCCGGCTCATTCCTGGCGCGCGCCCTCGAAGAGCGGCTCGACTCCTTGTCGTTCAACGAGGCGGACGAGGCGCCCTCCCTCGGTTTGGCGCAAGTTCAGTCATGGACTTCGATGCTGCTGAAATCCGGGGCATTGGCGCCCAACGACGCCCGCTACTTCGCGGGTCGGATCGCCTCCGTCAAAGGCGAATTGCTGAAAGTGCGTGAGGAGTTTTCCCATGTAGAACCGTCTTCGCCCTATCATGCCCTGGCGCAGATCGAGCTCGCCCGCTTCGAGCCGTTCCGGCGCTCGGCGCAGATCAAACGCCTCATGGCCCTTCCCTACTCGCCCGCGGCGGCCTTCGCGCTCGCCGAGATCGAGCCGAGTCGCGTCCCGGAATTCGTCGGAACCGCGACGGGCGACGGCTCGGACGACGATTGGTTGGCGCACGCTTACTCCTCCGGTGCGAACCTGAGCAACGACGACAAGGAGAGGCTCGAAAACCGGATCCTAGCCGACCTGCGCGACCATTCGCGCCCCGTCGGCAAATTTCGCCTCGCTTTGGGCGTCGCCGAGAAAGCCGGGATGCCCGAACTATGCAGCATTCTGAAAAACTCTGAGCTCACGCGCCGCATGAACCTCGCCAACCAATACGGGACGCGCGGCGCCAAGGCATATCGCAAGAAACGCTACGGCGACGCCGCGACTGCGCTGGAAACGATGAATCTTATGACTCCAGGCAATCTCGACGGCCTGAAAAAACTCTATCACAGCTACCGAAAGCTCGGAGATCAGGAAGGGATGCAGCGCACGAAACACCAGCTGTCCATGCTCGGCAAGGACGGCGAATGGGTCGCGTCGCTCGAGCGCTTCCTGGACAAAACCGATCGCGTCGCGGAAGACTCCGCGGCGCAAGCAGAAGGCACTAGCTCGTCGAATACGGTCGACTGAGAATGGGAAACCGGCACCAGCTCTTCGGGTCCAGGCTTTCGTCGTCGAGATGGAAGCCCGGAGCCAGGCGCTCCCTCTTCCATTGATTCTTCGACCAGAGCTGGAAGAACTTGTTGCAGAACCCTTTCAACTCGGCAAGCGGGCGATCCGGGAAGTCGAAGGCGAGCGTCTGCAGAATGTCGTCCGGTCCGAGGCGGTCGCGCACCAGGTAGCGCTCGATGCGCTCGAGGATCGGATAAGGCATCAGATCGGCTTCGTCTGTCTGCTCTTCGCCCGGCGGACGCAGCTCGGCCGTGGGCGGCAGGGCGTTGACGCGCGTCAGGCCGGGCAGCGCGCCGAGACCGAACGTCGTCTGCGCCTGAACCCACTGCAACCAGCTGCGGAGGAAGGGTTTGTCTATGCCGGAGAGCGGCGCCAGACCGCCGGCCGTGTCGCCGTCCATCGTCGCGTAGCCGACGGCGGCTTCGCTTCGGTTGCTCGTCGAGACGAGCAGGGCGTTCTTCGCGTTGGCCACCGTCCAGGCGAGCGGCGCCCGGGCGCGGGCCTGGACGTTCTGCAAAGTGATGTCGTCGTTTTCCCAGGTGAGCTTCCGGCCGAGCACTTTCTCGGCGGCAGCGACGTAGGCTTGGACCTGGCTTTCGACGTCGAGGATCTGGAAAGTAGCGCCGACCGTTTCGGCGACCGCTTTCGCCGCCTCGCGGGTCTTGTCTCCGCTGTTTTTCGTCGGCAGGTAGAGGCATGTCAGGATGCCTTTGACCAGGTCCTTGGCCGACGCCGTGCCGACCTTCGCCAGGCCGAGGCGTTTCGCCAGCGTGTCGGGTCCGAGCTCGGCGAGCGAGGCGGCGACCATGTGGCCGATCAGTACGGCACAGCATGCCGAGTCGCAGCCGCCGGAAAGCGGCACGACGTAGCCGCTCGCTTTCGCCTTCCGCATATAATCGAAAAGGCCGAGCATTTCCGCGTGCAGGAACTCTTCTTCCCTCGGCATCGCCTTGAAAGGCGCGGGCGTGCCGCCGGAGGCGCGCTTGGGCGTCGCCTTGGCTCCGAGCGGCGCCTTGGCTCTCGGATCGCGGCCCTGGATCTCGACCTGGCGGAGCTCGGACTGGCTGGGCGCGGAGTCGCCGCCTTCCCGCACCGGTTTGACTTTCAGCTTCGACAGGCTCGCGAGCTCCGGATTGACGTCGCGGTAGACCACTTCGCCGTCGCCGAAGCCGAAACGCCGGCCGCGCGCGACCACGTCGCCGCCTTCCGCGAAGAGCACGCCGCCGTCGTAGATCATGCGTCCCGCTTCGAGGCCGACGAGATTGGTGTAGACGTAAATCACCTGCATCGAGCGGCTGCTGTTGGCCACCAGATGCTCCCTCTTTGCGTACTTGCCCAAAGCGAAGTGGGAGGCGCTCGGATTCAAGATCAAATCGACGGCGTCGGCATGCGCGGCGGACGCCGGGACGCTGTCCCAGGCTTCCTCGCAGATCTCGATCGCGACACCGACCGTGCCCAGGCGGTAGCGCACGTCCCCTAGTGGCACGCGTTCCCCGCAGAGGATCGTCTCCGCGACCTTGCCGAACGGCCACGGCCGGAACCAGCGGGGCTCGTAGTGAACGCCTTCTCTCGGCAGGACGCGCTTGGCGTTGACTCCGAGGATCCGGCCGTCCTGGACCACGGCGGCGCAGTTGTACATGGCCCCGTAGTAGTAGTGAGGGAGTCCGAGCACGACGGTGATGCCGTCGGTGTAGGGCAGGAGCAGATCCAGCGAGGCTTCCGCCATCTTCGCGGTGCTCAGGCTGAAGAACGCGTCCTCGCAGCCGTAACCCGTCAGGGCCAGCTCCGGCAGGCAGAGCAGCTCGACGCCCTGGGCCTTCGCTTCCTCGATCAAACGCCGGAGTCTTTCCCGGTTGCCCGTGAAATCCAAGGGGGTCTGATTGACGGTCGCTCCGGCGACGCGAAGAAGGTCCATACGTTGCTGAGAGATAGCACGATTCGGCCCCCCGCCTCAAATTTCCTCTCCCCGGCCCCGGGCGGCGGGCTCCGCCTGCCACATCCAGGCCTGCATGAGGTCGGCGGGCCGCACGGCCGGTTCCTGGTCGAGGTCGGCCAGCGTCCGGGCGACGCGCAGGCAACGGATCACCGCCCGGCTGGAAGCCGAGCGCGGGATGGTCCGGTTGACCAGCTCCGAAAAGGCGGCGGGCGAGAGGCCCGAGGCGGCCACCAGATGGTGAGCCGCGAGGTCGCGGTTGAACGGCGCTCCGAGCGCGCCGTTGCGGTCCCGCCCGAACGCCCGGGCCTCGGCGACACGGCCGAGCAGGCGCCGGGTGGGCGTGCGCCGCGGGTCGCCGGCGAGCCGGATGAACAGGCTGGCCGTTTCTTCTCCGGGCTCGGGCACGTTGACGTGCAGATCGATGCGGTCGAGGATCGGCCCGGATATGCGCTGGCGATAGGCGTGAAGGCGCGGCGTGGCGCAGAGGCAGTTTCTCCGGGCGCTGCCGGCCCAGCCGCACGGGCAGTTGTTGCACGCGGCGATCAGCAAGGCGCGGCACTTCCACAGGACCTTCCTCTTCGCCCGCGCGACCCGCATTTCCCCCGTCTCGAGCGGCTCTCTCAAGGCTTCGAGGAGGTCGCGGCGGAACTCCGGGAACTCGTCGAGGAACAGCACGCCGCCGTGCGCGAGCGCCATCTCGCCGGGATGGTCCGAGGTGCCGAGCACCGCCGCGGCGCTCGCCTGGTGATGCGGCGCCCGATACGGCGGCCGCCCCGCCAGCAGACCAGCGGGGATCCTTTCCGTCACGGCGCTGTGGATCCGCATCGCTTCGACGTGCTCGTCCTGTTCCAGCGGCGGCAGGATGCTGGCGAGACGCTGGGCGAACATCGATTTGCCCGTGCCGGGCGTGCCGCGCATCAACAGGCTGTGCCGTCCCGTCGCGACGGTGAGTGCGACGAGCTCGATCGTCGGCGACAGAATCATGTCGTCGAAGTTGGGCAGGTTCGGCGGCGGGGCGACC
>JAYVBB010000884.1:0-2354 GCA_043750715.1 Pseudomonadota bacterium
CCTTCCGCCTCTTCCAACGAGTCGGTGACCAAGATCTCAATGAACGGCATCTCGGCCAAAGCGAGCGCGTTCTACCGCCTGGAGCTCCGCCGCGACGATCACGGCCTCGAATCCACCGAAGGATATGATCCGACGGGCACGACGACGATCACCGTTCCCGACTTCAAGATCGGGCTCGACGGCGAGCTGAGTCACCACCTCTCCTACTCGATCCTGATCGACACGGTGAACAGCGACACGCTCGAGATCGGCAAAGTGCTGTGGGCCGTCAATCCGGTTATCACCGTGATCCTCGGCGTCGACTACGTTCACCAGGGTGGCTTCGAGAACAAGTTCGAAGGCTACAACTCCATTTACCTCTCGCCCTACTGCGCCGCTCTCATGCCGCTTCCGGGATCCGCCCCGACGTTCGCCGTCGAGGCGAAGGTCGCTGGCACGGTCACCGTGCAGCTCGTCCAGGACAACCCGACGCCGGGCTCCAACGACCCTGCCATGCAGCCGGCGATGACCGTCGAATGGATGGGCCAGTTCGGTGAGATCGCCCCGCTGGCGCAAGTCGGCGTCTACGGCAACGGCAATTCGAAGTACCTCGCCCTCGGCGTCAACTACGCCACGAAGGCGCTGCAAGCCTCGTTCGATTACGTCATGGACTTTCATAGCGTGCGTTACGGCGGCGCGACCACCGGCAAGCGCCTCGACACCGTTTACAACAACATCGTCGTCGAAGCCTGGTACAAGAACCTCGCCGCCGCCGAGCCGTTCGTGAAGCTCGTCGCCTTCGCCGCTGCCGAACCGGACGACAAGGACTTCGGCCTCGAGGACATCAGCTACAACTCGACCGACGCCACCGGCGCCCCGATACTCGACGACAACGCCAACATCCTGTCTCTCGGCGCGCGCATGCCGCTGGAAGGCGACGACCTGGTGCCTTACGCGGCAATCGATCTGGTCACCGCCAGCTTCCAGAAGCCGTCCGACCCGACCGCCACGGAAGACCGCGGCCAGGTCGTGATCCAGCTGGGCGTCGCCGGCGCGCTCTAACGAGCGACCGGTTTGTCGCAGACGACCTTGCAGTCCTCGCAACGTTTCGCCGAGCCCTGACTCTTCGTGCAGGCCTCGGCGACTTCGTCTATGCGCGTCAGGCAGGTGCGGCCCGCCGCGAGCGGCATGCAAGTCGCCCGGCCGGCCAGGTCGAAGCCTTTGACTTCTTCCGGCGGCGTCGTGATTTCCTGGATGAAGGGCTCGCTCCGCACCGGCTTCGGCTTGGTCAGCACGACGCCTTCCGGACGTTGCGCGGGGTCAGACGTCCGGCAGCCGGCCAAAGCCAGCACGCCCAACGCCAACGATGTCGCGCGCCAGCCCATCGCTCAAGCCATCATCTGGAGAGGATCTTCGAGGTAGCCTACGAGCGTCTTCAGGAACTGGGCGCCGAGCGCTCCGTCGACGACGCGGTGGTCGCAGGACATCGTCATCTTCATCCGGTTCTGGACGACGAGCTGGCCTTTGGCGTCGACCGCTGGGGTCTGCACCGCCGCGCCGACCGCAAGGATCGCAGCCTGCGGCGGATTGATGATCGCGGTGAAGTCCTCGATTCCGAACATGCCGAGGTTCGAGATGGTGAACGTGCCGCCGGCATAGTCGTTGTTCGAAAGTTTGCCGTCCTTCGCTTTGTTCGAGAGCTCACGCGACTGGCGCGCGATGTCGCGAACGCCGAGGTGGTCGGTGTTCCGGATGACGGGCGTCACGAGCCCTTCGGGCAGGGCGACGGCGACGGCAACGTGCACCGATCCCCATTGCAGAATGGTTTCGCCCTGCCAGGACGCGTTCACCATCGGGTGGCGGCGCAGGGCGCGCGAGACGGCCAGGATGACGAGGTCGTTGACGCTGATTTTCGGCAGCTTCGGATCCGCCTTCACGTCCTCGTTCAAGCGGCCCCGCCAGTCGTTCAGGCGGCCGATGTCGGCCGAGACCGTCAGATAAAAGTGCGGGGCGTCGTTCTTCGCCGCGAGCAGGCGCTTGGCGATCGTTTTTCTCATCATGGTGACGGGAATCGAGCGATCCTCGCCTGAGACGACCTGGGGAGCCGCATGCGCCGGAGCCGCGCCGCCGGCCTCAGCCCCGTCGAGATCTTTGAGCACGATCCGACCGCCCGGGCCACTGCCATGAACGGAGCCGATATCGATGCCCTTGTCGGCGGCGACCTTGCGGGCGAGCGGCGAAGACCTGACGCGGCCCCCGTCCGCTACCGGTTTCGGAGCGGGGGCGGCCGCGGGAGCGGCGGGAGCGGCGGGAGCGGCGGGAGCGGCGGGAGCGGCGGCGGCGGCGGCGGCCGCGGGAGCGGCGGCAGGGCGCGC
>JAYVBB010000885.1:0-3578 GCA_043750715.1 Pseudomonadota bacterium
CACCAGCGCCCAGCAAGCGGAACAGCTACCTCGGCTGGACCATCCCGAGGTCGCTTTCGTGGGCCGCTCGAACTGCGGAAAATCGAGTCTGCTCAATGCTTTGCTGAACCGGGCCAACCTCGCCCGGGCCAGTAATACTCCCGGCAGGACGCAGATGGTGAACTTCTTCGCCGTCGACCATAAGGAGAAGAGGCTCATCCTCGCCGACCTACCCGGCTACGGCTTTTCGGCCATCGGAAAAGACGTCCGCCACCACTGGCAGGGACTGGTCGAAGCTTACCTGGCCCGGCCCGAGTTGAAGCAAACGCTCTTTCTTTACGACATCCGTCGCACCGGGGACCTGAAGGCCGACGATCTCGGACTGCTCAACCTGTTGACGAGGAGAAAGCCCGCCGCGCCGGTGACGATAGTCCTGACCAAGGCCGACAAGATTTCGAACAGCGACGTGGCCAAGGCAATCACCGAGATGACCGCGGCATTGAAGAAGCACAAGCTGAAGGTGGACGCCGTGTTGGCGGTATCAACATTGAAAAAAAGGGGCATCGAAGAGCTCCGCGAACTGATGGTGACACCATGGTTGAAGTAATCCGCATCCTCGCGCTCCTGCTCGCAATGCCGCGGGCGCAAGCCGCCGAACCGTTTTCCCAGGTCGTGCTGACCTCCGGCGACGAGTTCCAATGCGCTCCCGCCCTCGATGTCATGAACGGCGTTACGGTCGACTTCCCGGATCTCGACTCCGAGCTCGACGCCGGCGAGACCTACGACTACACGTTCGTCATCACCAAGTCAGCCCCGGTCGATGCCGCGCATTGGAGCCAGGAAAACAGCTTCTTCAACTTCGCCGCGACGACGCAGCTCCCCTACCCTTCCCGCCTCAGGCTTGACGCCCCCGACACGACGCTGCTCGACTTCCTCTATGCCGACGACGCTACGCAGACCTTCGCTTTCAAAGCCGCGGCCCGCCCCACCTTCGGCGGCGACTTCAATCTGCAGCTGAACCTGTTTCTTTTCAGCCACGAAACCGGCTATTGCGGAGTCGAAGCGACCTTCGAGCGCGGCCTGGTGATCGCCTCGGAAAACGTCGACATGACGCCGCCGCTCGTGCGCCGTATCGCCTTCGATCAAGCCGAATACAAAGTCGGGGACGCGGTGACGGCGACCATCACTTTCACGGAGCCGCTCCGCGAGCTGACGACCGACCACGTCGAGTTCGAAAATCCCCTCGTCGACCGCGGCGCGCCGGGGCGCGGCTTTCCGGGCTACCTCTCGAACGGCGTCTACACCTTCGCCGCGACCGACGCGCCGAACACGTACCAACTGACCTTCACCGTGCCGGCGGAAGTCCATCCGGGAGATTACATTCTAGCCTGGCTGAACCGCTTCGATGCGGCCGACAATTTCGAAGATGAGATCGGGGCCGTCGACGAAGAAGAGATGACGGTAGCCCTGAACAAGCCGCTCAGAGTCGTCGCTCCCTAGAACTCAATCGATCGCAGCCTGCGCCTTCAGAACCTTCTCGCAAACTTCCCAAAGCTTGCTCTTCTGGTCCAGGTGCCTCATCAGCGTCCCCAGCCTATGCGCGAACAGCCCGGCCAGGTCCCTCGGGTCGACCTCTCCGGCGTCCAGATGCTTCAGGATCACGGAATCGATTTCGTCAGCGATCTTCATCAGTCGCCGAGCTTCCGCTTCCTTGTTGTCGCGCGACGGGAAATTCAGGACTTTGCCCATGGGATTCCTCCGCGTCTGTCCCTACCCCCCTTATCGGAACAAGGGGTGGGTCAGCTTTAACTATACCCTATTTCAGCTGAAAAATCGTGGAGTTTGCTAAATTTTGGGGTGGTCCAAAAGGGAATTTCCGGGTAGATAGATTTCTGGCGCCCTGCGCCAAAAATCTATCCTGAGGGGCATCGCCCCGAAGGATCTCGCCGCTAAGTAGCTGAAAAGACGAGATCCTTCGCTGCGCTCAGGATAGTTTCCAGCGCGTTCCGCGCCGGAAACTAGTTAACGCGGAAGGACTGCAGGCGCTGTATGGCTGACAAATACGACCTGGTGGTGATTGGCTCGGGACCCGGCGGCGAAGTCGGCGCGATCCGCGCGGCGCAGTTGGGGTTGAAAACGGCCCTCGTCGAGAAAGCCCCGCACCTCGGCGGCACCTGCCTCAACTGGGGCTGCATCCCGACCAAGGCGCTGCTCGAGTCGGCCAAGACCTACGTCAAGTTTCAGCACGCGGCCGAACTCGGCTTCGACATCGGCAAGCTGAGCTTCGACTGGGACCGGATCATGAGGAAGAAGGAAGGCATCGTCGACGCCCAAAGAAAGGGCCTCCGCTTCCTGATGAAGAAGAACAAGATCGACTCGTTCGAGGGCCACGGCCGCATCGCCGGGAAAAACAAAGTCACCGTGACCGGAGCCGACGGCAAAGTCACGACGCTCGACACCAAATTCGTGCTGATCGCCACCGGCTCGCGCATCCGCGACCTGCCGTTCGCCAAGACGAACGGCAAATCCATCATCAACTCGGACGACATCCTTTCGCTGCCGGGAGTGCCCAAGACCCTGTGCGTGGTCGGCGGCGGCGTCGTCGGCACCGAGTTCGCGTCGCTCTACGGCCGCTTCGGTACGCAAGTGACCATCGTCGAGATGGCGCCGCAGATCCTGCCGACGGAAGACTCCGACGTGGTCAAGGACCTCGTCCGGCACCTCAAGAAGCAGAACATCACGATCGAGACGGGCGTCAAGATCACAGAGGTCGAGGACGTCAAAGGCAAGGAAGCGATCGTCAAGGTCGAGGGCAAGGAGCCCCGCACCTTCGAGCGGGTGCTGATCTCCGTCGGCCGCGCGCCGGTGACGGAAGACATCGGCCTCGACAAGGTCGGCATCAAGACCGACCGGGGCTTCATCACCGTCGATCAGCACTACAAGACGCCCATCGACTGGGTTTACGCGATCGGCGACGTGATCCCGACGCCGATGCTGGCCCACACCGCCTCCGCGGAAGCGATGCATGCGGTCGAAAAAATCGCCGGCCACAACCCGCCGGTGATCGACTACCAGGCCAACCCGAGCGCGATCTACACCTACCCGGAAGTCGCCAGCATCGGCATGACGGAAGACGCCCTGAAAAAAGCCGGCCGGGAATACAAGACCGCGCAGTTCCCGTTCGCTCCGATGGCCCGCGCCAAGATCGACGACGCGACGGAAGGCTTCATCAAGCTCATCTACGAGCCCAAGTACCGCGAAATCCTCGGCGTCCACATCACGGGTGCAAAGGCGACGGAGATGATCGCCGAGTTCGCTGTAGCCAAGGTCCTCGAAGGGACGATCGACGAGATCGGCCATACCATCCACCCGCATCCGACGATCTCGGAAACGGCGATGGAAGCAGCGCACGCCGCCATGGGCGGCGCCATTCACATGTGAGGGTGTCATGAGCGACGCGACGGAAGTGCTGATGCCCTCGATGGGCGAAGGGATCACCGAAGCCACCCTCGTCTCTTTTGCAAGCTTGGGTTTGCGGGTTGGCTTGTGGGGCTTGCAAATGTGCCAATTGTGGGCTGGCTGAATTTCAAATTTTTTTG
>JAYVBB010000886.1:0-3070 GCA_043750715.1 Pseudomonadota bacterium
CTTTTCCGCGCCGCCGAGCGACTGCCACATCACCGAGCTCGACAGCTCGACGTCGTTGATGTCGATTTCGCCGGCGCGTACGCCGGTGGCAAACGCCAACGAGGCGAAGCAACAAATCGAGGCAATAGCTTTGGACGACAGTTTGAACATCAGTCCAATACCATGCGAATGAGCGCTCGAAGTCATGCGTTGCCCCGACCAACGTGAAGAAAAAGAAGCTGCCTGTTGGAATCTTTGAACAGCGTAACAAAGCCCACCCCCCTAGCCAGTATCTTGTCGCCGGAAAAAAATCCCCCGTATCTTCAATGCCTTAAGGCAGACGACGCGGGGGGTTTACCCCGGAAGACCAACTACGCTATTTTATCCGCTGAAATTTCAGACAGTTGCGATATTCTGATCAGCAAGCTGTGGAAAGATGCGGCTCAACATCTTTTTTGACGGTTCCCCCAGGGATTGCTATACAAATGAGCATTAATTCTTGGGGAAACTTGCCGTGACCACGAATTGGGATGCGGTCGTCAAACAGGCTCGCGATTGCCACACTAAGCTGGCATGGGAAGCCTTTTTCGACGAAACCGGCGAGGCCGTCGCCACCAGCAGCAATTCCAAGGCGATCCAGGAGATCTACAAGATCCTCCGGTCGGATCCCCAAGCTCTTCAGTATGATCCGCGCATCTGGGGTCGACTGATCCAGGGCTGCCTTTCCAGCTGGAACCTGGAGCTCGGCCGCGAGATCGCCGAGTTCGCAAAAAAGATTCCGTCGCCGCTGGTCAACATGCCGGCCGCCCAGCTCTACCTCGAAAGCGGGCAGCCATCGGTGACGCGAGAGATCGCCAATCGCACGCTCCGGCTGACGGGGCTGCTCCCGGCCGAACGCGTCCAGCTCGAGATGCTCGTCGCCAGCAGCTACGCCCAGGAAGGCAAGCGCCAGAAGTCGGTGCGGCTCCTGAGCCAGATCCGCTCGTCGGTCGACGATCCGTCGCTCGACCCCAAGGAGCGGGCCGACCTTTTGACCAACATGGGCCGGATGCAGTTCTTCCTGGGCCGATACGTGCAAGCCGCGGAGCTCTTCTATGAAGCTTCAAAGTTGTATCGGAAGCTGGCCGACTGGGAAGCCGCCGCGAAGACCATCTTCAACACCGCTGCCTGTCATTTGAACGGCGGCACGCAGAAAAAAGACGAAGCGTTCGCGATGATCGAGGAATGCCGGCGGCTCGCGGAAGCGAAGAGCCTGCCCGGACCGCTCGCGCACTGCGAGGCAGCTTATGGAATGGACGCGTACCAGGAAGGCGACTTCGCCGCGGCGCGCGAGCACTTCCGGCAGGCGCTGGAGCACCTGCCGATCTCGGACAAGAGCTACCGCCGCCTGCACATCCTGTCGATGCTCGCCTACACGTACCTGGCGATGGGCCGCTACCACCTCGCGCGGAAGTTCGGCAGCCAGACCTTCGACCTCGCGGCCCTCGACGAGTCGGAGCGCAACAAAGCACGCTACGCGAACCTCCAGGCCGAGCTGATGTGGGAAGACGGCCAGATCGACGAAAGCCAGGCGCTGCTGCGGCAGGTCTGCGCGCCGTTCGAGAGCCGCGGCGTCCACACGCTGGAAGAGCTCTCGACGCTCACCCGCTTCAACCTGCAGTCGGCGCTCCTCAACTGGCGGAACCCGCCGTCCAAGTTCGAGATCGACGACGCGCTGAAGAAGAACAACCACAACTGGCTCGACCGGCAGTCGTCGCTCGGCCAGCTGAACCTGAACCAGGACGACTACGTCGCGGCCGAAAAGCACTTCAACGAATGCCTGACGCGCGGCCGCAGTTCAGGCGACCGCTACCATGAAGCGATCGGCCTGCTCGGCCTGATCCAGTCGACGCTCCGCCAGCGCCGGGCCAAGGAGCTCGACTCGACATTCCGCGACTTCGAGATCGTCGTCGGGCGCCTCGGCGAGACGCCGCTCAAGTCGCAAGTCATGCTGATCCATGCCGCCCGGGCTTACCAGCTCGGCGATTTCGCGGAGACCGACCGGATCCTCCGCCAGGCGATGAAAAGCACGCGGCTCTCTTTCGCCGACAAGTTCGTGCTGTCGGGCTGGGTCGCCACCATCGAAGGCCGTTCATCGCGCCTGACGGCGGAGTGGCAGACCCACATGATGGCGCGCTACACGCGCACGTATTTCGCTCCGACGCTCGAAGCCATCGACGAACGGCACTTCCGCGTCTCGGACCACTACACCGTGAGCCTCGAGCGGCACCCGTCGCTCGCCGAGCTCCTGCACTACCTGCTCCTGAAGCCAAACTTCAGCGCCTCGACGGCCGAGATCCAGACGCACGTTTGGAAGCAGAGCCTCCAGACCCAGGGCTGGCAGCAGAAGATCCGCAACACGATCATGCGACTCCGCGACTTCTTCCCGTACACGATCGCGCCGATCATCGTGCACGCGGACCAGATCTCACTGTTCAAGGACGCGCTGACCATCCATCCGCCGCGGCCCACGGGCATCGGCACCGAAGAGGAAATCGTCCGCCTGCTCGCCGACAGCCCGATGTCGTCGACCGAGCTGGCGCGCCGCCTCAAGATCTCGTCGGCGACTACCAAAAGGATCCTGAAACGCCTGACGGACGAGCATACGATTCATCCGATCAAGCAAGGGCGTAACGTCTACTATAGCGCGGCGAGTACGGTCTGAACTTCTCCCGACTGCTGATCTGCCTCTGTTTCGTCGCCGCGGCGCCCGACGTCCGGGCGGAAGACGCATTGCGCTTCGGCTTGGACGAAAACGGCTTCCCGCCGCTCTACTTCAAGCCAGCGGAATCCGAGCGCGGCATCTTCGAGCAGATCTTCGACGAGGCCGCCAAGCTCACCGGCGACCGCTACATCCCGAAGTTCCTGCCGAACAAACGCAAGATCAAGATGTTCGAGGACCGGGAGATCGACATCGAGCCCGGCGTCAGCCCGGACTGGCGGAAGGAACAGGCGAAGATCTCGCTCTATAGCGTTCCGTTCGCCGAGACCGAGGAAGTGCTGCTGTACAACGCGCAGGACAAACGCGGCTACGCCAAGCTCGCCGACTTGG
>JAYVBB010000887.1:0-2307 GCA_043750715.1 Pseudomonadota bacterium
GGCTCTCGTTCGAGCACCTCCAGGGTGTCGAGTGCTGCTACTCGCGCCAATCGAAGATCTATATGAATGATCCCGACGGCCACCTGGTGGAAGTCTACACAGTCGAGGCCGACCTCGCGGAAGGTCGCGCCGCCCGCGGTGACCAGCCTGCGACGATGTGCGAGTTGAAGGACGGGACTTTCGATCACCTGTTGCCGTCGGTATTCCCTGCCCGGCTGAGCGCCGTCGACGCGACTCTGAACGAGATCAATCTGCGCGGCACGTTCAACGCCGCCATGAGTCAGGACGAAGCCTGGCACATCGTCAAGGAATGCCGGCGCGCGCTCCGTCCGGGCGGCAAGGTGACGACCCATATCCTCGTCGCCGACAAGCCCGTCACGGGAGACCTCCCCCGCCTGCCGGAACCTGCCGCGCACGTCCGTCGCGTCCCGACGGAAACCGAGATGCAGACGCTCTTCCAGGAAGCGGGCTTCGCCGGCATCGAGCTCAAGCGCTTCAGCCACGCCAGCGTCTTCGGCTTCGGTGGCGCCGAGTTCCGCGAGTACCTGCTGCAGGCTTCCGTTCCGCAGAAAGCGGAACCGGCGAAGACGGAGCAGATCGTCGTCTACAAAGGCCCGTTTCCGAAGATCACCGACGAGCTCGGCAACACCTACGTCCGAGGCCAGCGCCAGGTCGCCTCGGCGGAGGCCGTCGCCCTGCTCCGCTCGCCGACTTATCAGGAACACTTCGTCTTGCTGGTGGCCGGTGGCGGCTGTTAATCCCGGACCCGACCTGTCCTGGTGGCGCCAGCTCGGCCTGGTGCGTCGGGACTTTCTCGGCTTTTTGTCGCGCTCGGCGGACGAATGCGGCGACATCTTCATCATTCGCCCGACGCCGGCGGCACGCATCTTCGTCCTGAACTCTGCCGCGCTAGCCCACGAAGTCACCGTTACGCGTGCCGCCGAATTCACGAAATCGTCCCAGACCCGGTACATGGTGGGCAAGTTCCTCGGCAACGGCCTGGTCCTCAGCGAGGGCGAAACCCACGCCGCGCAAAGGCGCCTTCTGCAACGTAGCTTCGGCCATCGCAGCATCCAGGCCGTGGCGCGCTCGTCGGCGCAACGGACGACCTCCCTTCTCCAGTCCCTGCCGAATACCGCGGTCGACGTCGAACCGCTGATGACCCGCCTGTCGATGGGGGTAATCCTCGAACACCTGGTCGGCGCCCCGTCCGAGCAAACCGACGCGGGCGCGGCGTTTCGCACGCTTGCGGAAGCGATTGGCGGCCGGTTCAAAGCGATGCCTCTCCCCGCCTGGGTGCCGACCTCGCGCAACCGTCGGGAAGGCGCAGCCGTCCGCGCGGTGGCAGACCTGGTACGGACGCTCTTGGTCCAAAGCCGCGCTGAAGGCCACGAACGTCCGAGCGTCCTGTCGTCGCTCGGCAAGGCGCTCGACGCCGGCCAGCTGACGTTCCCTGAGGTGCGCGATCAGATGATCACGCTGCTGTTCGCCGGTCACGAGACGGTCGCGAAAGCGCTCTCGTGGACTTTGCTGCTTCTAGCCCGTCACCCGGAAATTCAGGACCGGGTTCGCGCCGAGGCGCGGGAAACTTCCGACCTCCCCCGCTTGCGCTATCTCACCGCCGTGATCAAAGAATCGATGCGGCTCTACCCGCCCGTTTGGGTCTTCGACCGCAGCCCCCTCAAGAAGACGATGCTCGGAGGCCTCGAAGTCGGCGCGAAAGACGTCGTCTACGTCTCGCCGTACCTTCTCCACGGAAGTGGCCGTTACTTTCCCAGGCCGACGGTCTTCGACCCGAGCCGGTTCGAAGGACAAGCGACGATTCCCGACGGGGCTTACATGCCGTTCGGCGCCGGTCCGCGGTCGTGCATCGGCCAGTCGCTGGCCTTCGTCGAAACGCTCGCCGTCTTGGCGACCATCGTGAAGTCGCACCGGGTCGAAGATGCGGGCTCCGGGGACGTTCGCCCGCGCCCGGACGCGACCTTCGCCCCGGGATCAGCTATTCTTTTGGCGTTCCACCCGACGGAGCCGATTCATGTGCCGAAACATCAAACGCCTGCGCCGCGAGAAACCGCCCGTGAGCCGGGCCGAGTTCCACGAAGCGTCCCTGAACCTCGTCCGGAAACTCTCGGGGTATAGACACCCGTCAGAGGCCAACAAGGACGCCTTCGAGCAGGCCGTCGCCGAGCTCACCGAGCAGTCGATCGCGCTGCTGGCCAACCTGAAGATCAAGGGAGGGGTCAACGCATGTGTGGAAACATAAAGAAGCTGCACTTCGCGGACCGCCCGGCCACGTCCTCCGAAATC
>JAYVBB010000888.1:0-2702 GCA_043750715.1 Pseudomonadota bacterium
ACGGAAAGCGTCCCGACACCGCGAGGCCGATCGACACGGCGGGGTTCAGGTGACAACCCGAGATGTGCCCGATTCCGTAAGCCATCGTCAGGACCGTCAGACCGAAGGCCAGCGACACACCGTGGAGTCCGATGCCGACCTGGGGGAAGGCCGCCGCCAGCACCGCGCTGCCGCAACCACCGAGGACCAGCCAGAACGTACCGAGCCCTTCCGCCAGTAACTTCTTGGGATCAGTCATGAAATCTCCTCCGTAGGGATTTTTCTCATTATTCCATGTAACTGCCTAACATGCTAGGATCGGTGCTCTTAAATGGAACAGCAATGACCGACCGTCCCCGCGAAAATCTGATCGAGCCGACGTCCCAATCCGTAACGTACGGCTCGTACCTCAAAGTCAACGAGCTGCTGGGACTCCAGCAACCTTTGACGCAGCCCCAGCAGCACGACGAGACGTTGTTCATCGTCATCCACCAGGTCTACGAGCTCTGGTTCAAACAGATCCTGCACGAGCTCGACGCCGCCGAGCGGGCGCTGAAGAGCGACCAGCCGATGCTGTTCATCCGCATCGCGAAGCGTATCGGCACCATCCAGTCGGTGCTGACCCACCAGGTCGACGTGCTGGAAACGATGACGCCGGTCGACTTCAACCGGTTTCGCGAAAAGCTCAATCCGGCGAGCGGATTTCAGTCGATGCAGTTCCGCGTGCTCGAGTTCCGCCTCGGAGCCAAGGAAGCCGCGTACATGAAATTCCACAAGGCGGACGACCGCGCGACGCAGGCTCTCGAGAAAGCCATCGCCGACGCCACGGTTTATGACCACTTTCTGGCGATGCTGAAGCGGCGGGGCTTTGTCATTCCGAAGGACGTGCTGCAACGCGACGTCACCCAGCCTTACCAATCGAATGAGGGCGTTCGGGAAGCGATCTTGAAGATTTATCGCGAGTCCGAGCAGCACTATGATCTATACTCCACGGTGGAAGCCCTCATCGACTTGGACGAAGGAATCTTGCTGTGGCGCTATCGCCATGTCGCGATGGTCGAGCGCATGATCGGCAACCGCAAGGGTACGGGCGGCTCCAGCGGCGTCAAGTACCTCTCCCACACGCTATCGAAACGGTTCTTCCCCGAAATCTGGGAAGCCCGTAACGGACTTGGAGACGCTTATGGCAGCAAAAGCAGCGAACCCCTCCCGGGCCCAAGGTAAAGTCAACAAGCTCACGTTCGAGCTTGAAGAATACCCCATGGAAGAACTGGCGCGGATCCGCAAGGAGCTCGTGAAGAAGGGGAGACCCGTCTACGACTTCGGCACCGGCGACCCCAGGATCCCCACGTGGGAACCGATCCGCGACGCGATCCGGGAAGCGATCCCCGAGATCAGCCAATACCCGAGCGTCAAAGGCAGCGACGCGCTGCGCGCCGCGCAGCAGGGCTACCTCGAACGGCGCTTCGGAATCAAAGACGGCTACGAAGTGATCCCGACGGCCGGCAGCAAAGAAGCGATCTTTCACATCGCGCTGTCGCTCGTGGGCCGCGCGGGCGGCAAGAAGCACATCATCTATCCGGATCCGGGTTATCCCGTTTACCGTTCGTCGACGAAGTTCGCCGGCGGCATTCCCTTTCCCGTGAAACTCTCGCCGGAAAACGGCTTTCTGCTCGAACCGTGGGAACTGCCGCCGTACATCCAGCGGGACGCCGCCGCGATCTGGATCAACTACCCGCACAATCCGACGGGCGCCATCGCCACGCAGGAGTATTGGCACCGGGTTGTCGAGTGGTGCCACAAGACCGACACCGTGCTGCTCTCGGACGACTGCTACGTCGACATCTACGACTCGAAGATCGACAACCAGCCCGTCGAAGAAGCGTCGGCCGACCAGCGCCCGATGTGCCCTCTGCAGCTCTCCAGCGACCGCGTGCTGACTTTCATGAGTCTCTCCAAGCGCTCCGGCATGACCGGCTACCGCTCGGGCATGATCGCCGGCGACGTCGACATCATCCAAAGCGTCCTCAAGGCCCGCGCCAACTTCGGCGTCGGCGCTCCGGACTTCGTCAGCGCCGCCGCGACGGTCGCCTGGAACGACGACGAACACGTGCGAGAACGCCGCAAGATCTTCACGCAGCGAATCGCCAACGTCGCCCCGACGTTCCGGGAACTCAACCTCCTGGACAAGTCGCCCGACGCGACGTTCTACCTCTGGGTCAAGATTCCCAGCGCGTTTGGCAGCGGCGACGTGCGCTTCTGCCTCGGTCTCGCCGAGCACGGCGTGATCTGCAGCCCCTCGTCCTGGCTCAGCGAGAGCATCAAGGGCTATGCCCGCTTCGCCCTGGTCCCGGGCGACGAGCAAGCCGCGGAAGCCATGCAAGTCATCAAGGACTACATCCAGAACTGAGCGGCATGCCGAAGGTCGAATTCAAACCGCAGAACGTGAAGGTCGACGTCGACCCGAACACCAAGCTTCTCGTCGCCGCGACACGGAACAAGGTCCCGATCCGGTTCGGCTGCGCGTCGTGCCGCTGTGGCACCTGCGGCGTCGCGGTCTCGGGTACCGGCGTGCTCACGAAGATGAAGCACGACGAGCAGGCTCTGCTGCTGCGCATGGGCCTCCAGACCAACGGCACGATCCGGCTGGCCTGCCAGACCAGAATAGAAAGCGGCGAGATCACGATCGATCTCGCCTTCCAGAATACCTACTCGCCCGACGA
>JAYVBB010000889.1:0-1936 GCA_043750715.1 Pseudomonadota bacterium
CGCTGCGCGGCGACCTGCTCGAAAGGCACCACCAGTTCTACGGCGACTTCCGCCGCGACATCGCCGGGCTCTTCTATTACGGCCTCTTCGGCCGCTACGAGTTCACCCGGATCGGCTCGTCGTTCTTCCCGAGCCCCGACAACGAAGAGCTGAAGAAGGTGCTGAAGGTGTCGGACACCCAGCTCGTCATCCCGTGGATCGGCGCCGCGTACAACGACGGGATGCGGACCCTGCTCTACCTCTACCTGAGGAAAGAGATCAACGACGACTCACCCGACCACTCGAACAAGACGTACGACTTCGGTCTGAACGGCGGTTCGCCGGTGATGAGCCTCGGCATCTCCCACGACATGGACTTCCCGGAGAACGATCTGACGGTCGGCATCGAGGCCTTCCGCTACGAGTTCATCTACAACGACTACTGGCTCGACTATAAGCGCGAAGGCGTCTTCCTCTCGGCCGAGCACGAATTCATCCCGCGCTGGTTCGTCAATGGCCTGTTCGGGTTCTACCGCGACGAGTACGTGCTGGAGCGCCTGAAGCTCAGGTCCTGCGGGTCGCAGCCGCCCAACGCCAACGAAAACGAAGGCGTCGACGGGGCGCCCCAGAATCCCGTCCCGTGCAAACGCGACGACACCGGCACGCTGCTCCAGCTCGGCGTCTACTGGAACTGGACGCAGTTTCAACGCTTCAACCTGACGATCCAGCAGGTCGACAACAAAAACGCCCAGCAGAAAGAGTTCCAGGAGTCGAAGCAGACGATTCAGGCCATGTACACCATGGCCTTCCCGAGCGTGAAGCGCGTCGCGCGCTTCGTCGACCGCTATGCCGACACGGCGTTCACCAAGGAGCCGGAATAGTGGCCGACAAGTCGAAAGCCTTCGACATCCTGAGCGAGGTGCTGGCGCAAAAAGCGCCGGTGCTGTTCTCGGGCGACGGCATCGACGTCACGTTCCAAACGCACATCCTGGCGGTCGCCAAGGATCACGTCGTCCTCGAAAACCGCGTCAAACCTCGCTTCATCAACCAGGTCTGGAAGTCGAAGCAGTTCGCGCTGCAGGCCCGGATGGTGCGCTTCGGCTCCAACAGCATCTCGTCGGACGGCGAGCACATCATCTTCCCGCTCAAGGAAAACTCGATCATCGAGGAGACGCGCCAGGCGGAGCGCTTCTCGTTCACGGCCGACGAGCGCGTCATCTCGGAGATCCTGAATCCGTTCGACGGCGAGACGCGACTCAGCAAATCGGTCATGGACATGTCGGCTACCGGTTTGTCGCTGCGGACGACGTTCGAGTCGCGGCTGTTCAAGCAGGGCACCTTCCTGCCGTCCATCCGGGTCCTGATCGACGGCGAACCCTATGTTCAAGGGCCCGGACGCGTCGTCTACAACCGGAAGCTCATCGACCTTTCCGGCCAAATGCGCCTCCAAGTCGGCATCAAATTCGAAAACGGGTGAGTCATGGCTCCTACGACCAATCTGGTTTCGCTCGATCCCACTTCGAAGACCAAACTGAAGAAGTGGCAGCGCATCTTCGTCAACCGCTCGCTGAACCTCGGGCGCGTGCGCACTATCGGCTTCGACCTGGACCACACGCTGGCCAACTACAACCGCGAGGCGTTCGAGGCGCTGGCGTTCCGCGAGACTCTGAAAAAATTCATCGACGCCGGCTATCCGGAGGAGCTCTCGCTCCTGAAGTTCGACCCGAACTTCCTGATCCGGGGTCTGCTCGTCGACATGGAGAGGGGCAACCTGCTCAAGGTCGACGGCCACAAATACGTCAAAATCGCCTTCCACGGCCGTAAAAAACTGCCGAAGGACATGCGCCACAAGCTCTACAACAGCGAGAGTTTCAAGGCGGCCAACCTGCTCTCGGTCGACACCTTCTTCGCCCTTTCGGAGGTCCAGCTCTTCGCCGAAGTCGTCGACTACATGGAC
>JAYVBB010000890.1:0-6906 GCA_043750715.1 Pseudomonadota bacterium
ATCACTTCCGCGCCGACGCCGGCGCCGGCGACGCCCGGAATGACCGAAAGGAGGGTCGGGAGCGGCTTGATTTCAGCCGAGAATTTGTCCTGGCCGAAGACCGTGCTGGTGGAGCTGGTCGAGGTGGCTTGGACGTCGCTTTGCGCGAAGGCGGCTCCGGCGAAGCTGGCGGCGGCCGTAACGACCGAGATTTTGATCAACTTACTAAGCATGTTTTCCTCCGAAGGGCCTTCAAGGCCTGAGTTTATGGAACCTAGAGTCGGACGTCCGCGTTCAAACGGGCGGCTTACCCCTGAGTGCATTGCTGACGACCGAGACGATGAGCGCGATCAGGAACACGAAGAACAGGATTTGCGCGATCGACGCGGCAGTGCCCGCGACGCCCCCGAAGCCGAAGAAGCCGGCGACGATGGCGAGAACCAGAAAGACGAGTGCGTAGTACAGCATGTGAAATTTTCCTCCTTGCTTCAGTTGCGCGAAGCACGACGTTCTCTTAGCAACTGGCGTGCCACTTGCAAAACCAGGCAGGAGTAAACCGTCCGTTCGGGACTCTTATTAGGAATAGGAGAAAAAAGATGAGTGACTTCATGACGGGTGTCGCGGAGCTCCGGGCCAGGGCCAAACGGCACATGGAGGAGGGCGCTGTCACCGAAGGGTACCAGGCGAATCGCCAAAAAGTGATTGAGCTGCTCCAAACCGCTCTGTCCACGGAGTGGATCTGCGTGCTCCGTTACCGCCAGCACGAAGTCGCCGCCGAGGGCATCCACGCCGAGGCCGTCGCCAAGGAGTTCGCGCAGCACGCCGTCGAGGAGCAGGGTCACGCCCTGCAATTGGCGAAGCGAATCAAGCAGCTCGGAGGCCATCCGACGCTGGATCCGTCGACCCTCAAGGAGCGGTCCCACGCGGAATACAAGGAATGCGACTCGCTCTGGGAAATGATCCGCGAAAACCTGTTCGCCGAGCGCATCGCGGTGGAGTCCTACACGGAAATGATCCGCTTCATCGGCGACGGCGACCCCACCACCCGCCGGATGCTCGAGGAGATCCTAGCCAAGGAAGAGGAGCACGCGGACGAGATGGCGGGCCTCCTGAAGGCCGTGGATCCCAAGGAAGACGCCGAGAAGGCCCCGCACTGAGCATGAGAATGGCTGTCTCACGTTCACAACAGATTGTAGCAATCCAGTACTTGGGGCTGGCGTCAGGCCGTTTTAGAGGCTCTCACAGTCTGGCACGTGGCTTGCTTTAGCCCTGTCTCGTTCCTCGTACGCATTTGGCTGTACGCAACCTTTTAGGAGAATCACGTATGAAATCGATGTTCCTCGCGACCCGCATCATCCTCGCCACGGGTCTGACCCTTTCCGCCGCTTCCGTCTTGGCCGATGGCGCACAGCCGTCGACCATCGAGAAAATCCAGACGAAAGTCTACGAACTCCTCGACAAAGACATGACCGCGATCAAGTTCGCGAAAGGCTCCGACGCTCTGACCGATTCCGAGCGTCAGACCATCCGCGCCTTCGTCACGGCCGCCAAAAACAACGGCAAAGTCGACAAATTCATCGTTGCGACCTGGTCCGACCAGGAAATGCCGAAAGGCGACGCCAAACTGAACGAAAAGCAAAAAAACCTGGCCGATGATCGTAGTCATGCCGTCAAGCAAGCTTTGAAAGAAGCGGGCGCCGCCGACGTCGAAGGCTTCAGCATGGCCGAAAGAGCCAACTGGATCCAAAAGACGTTCAACACCGAAGGCGCGCAGCTGAAAGGCGCCGGCAAAGCCAAAGACGCGGAAGACCAAGTCGTCGTCCAAATCGGCGACCGCCTCCGCTCGAAAGGTGGCCCTGGCTCGGCCGTGATCGTCGCCAAATACGACGTCTCGAACGCCTCGCATTAACGTCTCCTGTTTTCGGAGTCTCTCATGGAACGCCAGGCCCGCGACTTCACGCATCTGCTCGGACGATTGACCGGGATCTCGGACGTCACCTTGAACGCCCATTTCGGGTTGTACGAAGGTTACGTCAAGGCCCTGAACAAAATCGAAACGGATCTGCGGACGGCTGACAGAACCAGTCCGAACTACTCTTTCGACGAATTCTCCGAGCTGAAGCGTAGGCTCGCGGTGCCGTTCAACGGCATGGCGCTCCATGAGATGTACTTCGACAACCTTGGTGCTACCGATGACGCTGGTCCCGAAGGCGACTTCGAGAAGCTGGCGGCGAAGAGCTTCGGCTCTCATGCCGCCTGGCTCGAAGACGCCAAGGCCACCGGCGTCGGCACCAACGGTTGGGTCGTCACGGCTCTCGACCTCAGCACGAGCCGTCTCAGCAACGTCATGCTGCAGGAGCATCACGTCGGTTGGCCCTTCCGCCACGTGCCGCTGATAGTGCTGGATACCTGGGAGCACGCGTTTTACAAAGACTTTGCCGCGAAGCGCAAAGACTACATCGATTGCTTCTTCAAAAACCTGAACTGGGGCATCGTGCAATCCCGCTTGAAGGACGCCCAGCGCCTGCTTGGCGACCGGCCCTCCGGAGCCACGATCGAGCACGCTCAGTGGCGGAATCCCTCGTCCCAGGTGTAAGATCGAGTCGGCGAGCCCCGCGGACCTTTGTAACAAAAGGTAAATGACGGCGTCGCCGATTTGTTCATGCCGTTCGGGGGGAACTAACATCGATACGTCACGCGAAATCCCTCCGGGCGCCGCATTGAAAACGATCCTCCTCATCGACGACGACCAGGAGCTCGGCGACCTTTCGAGCAAGTTTCTCGGACGGCACGGCTATCAAGTCACGCACGCGACGACGGGCGAAGCCGGCATGGCGAGTCTCGGCAACGCCAGCCCCGACCTCGTGATCCTCGACGTCATGCTTCCGGGCCGCAGCGGCTTCGAAGTCTGCAAGGAAATCCGTTCGCAGAGCAACGTACCGATCATCATGTTGACGGCTCGCGGCGACGTCAACGACCGGATCCACGGCTTGAAGCTCGGCGCCGACGACTATCTGCCTAAACCGTTCGAAGCCGACGAACTCGTCGCGCGTATCGAGACGGTGCTCCGCCGCGGCCGCCGCCTCGACACCCCGGAGCCGCTTCGCTTTCAGGGTCTGACTCTCGACATGAGCCAACGCGCCGTGCAGCTGGACGGGCAGGATCTCGACCTGACGACGGCGGAATTCCAGCTCCTCGCGTTTCTGGCGAGCCGGGCCGGCGAGCCCGTGAACCGGGACCAGATCTCGCAGCATCTCCAAGGCACCCAATGGGAAGCTCTGAGCCGTTCGGTGGACGTGGTGATGAGTCGGCTGCGCCAAAAGCTCAACGACGACCCGCGCAAGCCGCGCTTCGTGCGCACCGTTTGGGGCACGGGTTACATGTTCGTCGGAGTGCGCGAGGGAGAAGGTTGAACCGCCGGGGGAAGTTCGGCCTCAGGCCGACGGTGTTTGCCAAGCTCTCGGCGATCCTGATCGTCACGGGCATCCTCGTCAACGCCCTGATCATTTTCGGCATGAGATACATCTCTCTGCCGGGCACCGACGCCCGGGAAATCATCGACCGCAACGTCGAGTTCTACCTGCGCTCGCTCACCGCTGAAGTCGGCGAGCCGCCGACCGAGGCGAAGATGCGCGCGGTCAAGGAGCGGACGGGCCTTGATTTAAAGGCTCGCTTCGCAGGCGGCCAGATCATCCAGACGTCACCGGGCCTGCCGGAAATCCTGCCCCAGGACGTCGTGAGCAAGGAGTTCCTTCGCTCGGCTGCCCGGCCGGGCTACGGCGAGCGCCCGTACGGCATCGTGCCGCTGCGCACGTCGCACGTCGTCCTTTATGCGCCGGAAAGCACGATCCTCTCTGGCAACACGCGCGTGATCTTAGCGGTCATCGTTCTCGTCTCGTTCGCATTTTTCGTAGGCAACCTCGCGGCACGTCGGGTGCTCAAACCCTTCAACGCTCTCTCCGAAGGCGTCAAGGCGGTGTCCGAAGGGCGCTTCGACGTGACGATGCGAGAGAAGGGCGACGACGAGTTCCGCGTCCTGGCCAAAGGATTCAACGCGATGACCCAACGGATCGTCGCGATGATCAAAGGCAAGCAGCAGCTCCTGCTCGACGTCAGCCACGAGCTCCGGTCGCCGATCTCGCGGATGATGATGACGGTCGGGATGATGCCCAGGGGCGAGGACCGCGAGCGCCTCGAGCGCAACCTCAAGGAGATGGAGAGCATGATCTCGGGCGTGCTCGAGATGTCGCGCCTCGAATCCGCCGAACGCGCGCTTTCGCTGGCGGACGTCGATCTCCGCAAGGCCGTGCTCCGGGCCGCGGGATTGTTCGATCCGCGCACGGCGACTCTGTTGCTCAGCCTCCCGCACGATCCGGTCGTGGTCCGCGCCGACGAGCAGCAGGTGCAGGTCCTCCTCCGCAACCTGATCGAAAATGCGGTCAAATATTCCGACGCGGCGACGAAGCCGATCGAGATCGTCGTGACCAAGCGTCACGGCGACGCGCTGATCGAGGTGAAGGACCGGGGCATCGGCATCCCAAAAGAGGATCTGCCGAACGTCACCGAGCCTTTCTACCGGGTGGATCGCTCTCGCACGAAGGCAACGGGAGGATTCGGCCTGGGTCTGAGCCTTTGCCAAAGAATCATGGCAAGCCACGCCGGCTCGCTCGAAATCGACAGCCCCGGTCTGGGCCACGGCACCACGGCGGCTGCCAGTTTTCCTTTGCACTCCTGACGTTTGCCTTCCTTGGCTCGACGAGATGCCGGCCGGGTGATGTAATGGGCGGATGAGAAAAACATCCGCTCTCGTCGTCGCTTCCGTCCCCGTATTTCTGGCGTTCGCCTGCGTCAAGAAAAAGGGCAACTACGGCCTGGCGCCGGATTCCTCCGCGCCGCAACCGACCAATCAGCCGACCGCCGCCCCCCCGCCGGCGTCCCAGCCTGTGGTGAAGGCGGCGACGGCGAAGAAGTACGACGAGCCAACGCAGCCGAAGAAGCCCTTCGACGGCGACCTTCGCGCGCTCGACTTCCCGGCGAAGACCGAGATCGCCGTCCGCGTCTTCCCGCACGCTGCCGCCCGCGGCGCCGGCGAAACCCCGCAAGCCGTGACGATCGTCGGTGCCTGCCAGCTCTTTCCCGGGGCGTCTGGCCGTGCGGCCCGCGGCGGAGGCAAAGCCGTCGGCAAAGGCCAGAAGTTCGACCTGAAGTTCGCCAAGCTGAAAGCGCCCGTCTGGCTCGATTGCTCGGAGCCCGCGCAGGTGATCCGGGGCTCGGACAAGATCAACCACCGCTACGAGGGCACGTTTTACGTCCACCAGGCGGTGAACAAGAAGGGCCAGGCGATCGTCGAGGTCATCAACGTCGTGCCGGTGGAATCCTATCTCCGCGGCGTCCTGCCGTCTGAAGTGATCCCGTCGTGGCCGAAAGAGTCCCTCAAGGCGCAAGCCGTCGCATCGCGCACGTACGCGTACTACAACATCGCGCACAACCCGGTCGACTACGACCCGAAGATCTACGACGTCGACGACACGTCGTTCTTTCAAGCGTACTCCGGCCTCACGATGGCCAATCCCATGACCGACGACGCAATCAAGGCGACGTCGAACATGGCGCTGTCTTACGGCAACAAAGTGATCCTGACCTTCTTCAATACCGACGCCGGCGGCCTGACGGAGAGCGCCAAAGAGGTGTTCAACCTCGACCTGCCGTACTGCAATGCGAAGAGGGAACCCCACGAGCCGGGGCCCAAGTCGTCCTGGACGAAGGAATTTTCCGTCGCCGACGCCTCGCAGAAGCTCGCGGCGGCGAAGGTCCTGCCGTCGGGTGCTCCTATTACGGGAGTCGAGGTGGCGTCGTCGGACCTCAGCGCCGGCAAACGGGTCAAAGCGATGACGTTCGTCCTGAAAGGCGGAACGAAGAAGAAGGTCGACGCCGCCGCCTTCAAACGCGTACTCGACTTGAAGAGCGCGCTCTTCACTGCCAAGGTCGTCGGCGACAAGCTCGTGTTCGACGGCAAAGGCAACGGCCACGGCGTGGGCATGAGCCAGGTCGGAGCCAAAGAGCTCGCCGCCATGGGCTGGGACTACAAGAAGATCCTCAGTTTTTATTATGACGACACGAAGATGTGTGCGGTCGGCAAAGCGGAAGCCGGGCTCGCGAAGTGCGGGCCGGCCAAGACGGCGATGAATGAAGCGCCGGCAGGATCGGCCGGATCACAGGCAAATTTGTAGGCCCAGATCTGGCGCGTCGGACTGATTCGGCCATGCGGCGATGAAGGGCTGCGTGCCCAAAGCTTGTGCGGGACAGCGCCGCGCTTTGCGTGGCGCACGGCCAGCCGAATGGGTCTACTCGGATTTCTACGTTCAGACTGAACGTGAGTTGGTCGGAGGCGCCGCTATGGGGCTCATTTTGCGCGCCCAGATCTGGCGCGCGAGACTGCTCCGGCCATGCCGCGATGAAGGGCTGCGTGCCCAAAGCTTGTGCGGGACAGCGCCGCGCTTTGCGTGGCGCACGGCCAGCCGCATGGGTTGACTCGGATTTCTACGTTCAGACTGAACGTGAAGATAAGTGTGGACGGGCTTTTCGTGGCGCAAAATTTCGCGGGAGGGGTGTGTGCGGGAGATGCGGCGCAACGCGGCGAATCCGAAGATCAGGTGCCGCGGCCCAACCGATATGCAAAAACTTTGGTCGCACCGCATTGCGTCGACCAGAGTCGCTGTAATCGCGTCGAAAAAACCCGTGGTAGAAACGTCCTGAACCAACGGGAGGTGCGCGATGCAAGGCCTGAAACAGCTCGAAAACAAGACTCTGGTGACACGGCTCGAAGAGATGGCGCTGCATGAGCGGAGGCATCAGATCGAGATTCTGCGGTACCTTGCGGAAGTCGACGAGCGACGGTTCGTGGTCGAAATGGGGTACAGCGGCATG
>JAYVBB010000891.1:0-2701 GCA_043750715.1 Pseudomonadota bacterium
CTACCCGCACTGGCGCTGGGGCATGGAGTACGAGCGGCTCTCCAAGAGTTACACGTACGGCCTCTCGATCATCTACGAGATGGTGATCAACAATAACCCCTGCTACGCATATCTGCTCCGCGCCAACGACATGGTCTACCAAAAGACCGTCATCGCGCACGTCTACGGTCACTGCGATTTTTTCAAGAACAACTACTGGTTCAGCAAGACCAACCGCAAAATGCTGAACCAGATGGCCAACCACGCCACCTACATCCGCCAAATGGTGAACGACGTCGGCCAAGACGAAGTCGAGAACTTCATCGACGGGTGCCTGTCGCTGGAGAACCTGATCGACATCCACTCGCCCTTCAAGGCGACACCGAAAATCCGGCCGGCGAGCGACGATTACGAGCGCCCGAAAGACCCGCCCAAGATCAAATCCAAGCAGTACATGGACTCCTACATCAACCCGTCGGAGTTCATCGAGCAGCAGAAAAGGAAACAGGCGGAAGAGGCGCAGCGGGTCAAAGGTTTTCCCGAGAACCCCGAGCGCGACGTCCTGAAGTTCCTCCTCGACCATGCCCCCATGGCGGGCTGGGAGAAGCGCGTCCTCCAAATCATCCGCGACGAAGCCTACTACTTCGCGCCCCAGGCCCAGACCAAGATCCTGAACGAAGGCTGGGCGACCTACTGGCATTCCAAGATGATGACCCAGCTGGCGCCGCTCCACGAGAGCGAGATAATCGACTACTGCGACCACTTCGCGGGCGTCGTCGCCTCGCAGCCCGGCAGCCTCAACCCTTACAAGCTCGGCGTCGAGCTCCTCCGTCACATCGAGCGCCGCTGGGACCGCGGTCAGTTCGGCATCGAATACCTGCACACCGACGACCCGAAGAAGCGCGCCGAGTGGAACAAGAACACCGGGCTCGGCAGGAAAAAGCTGCTCGAAGTGCGGAAAGTTCACAACGACATCACGTTCCTGGACGAGTTCCTCGACGAGGACTTCTGCCACGAAACGAAAATGTTCATCTACGATTACGATCGCCGGAACAACCGTTACGTGATCTCCGGCCGAAGCTTCAAGGAAATCAAGAGCCGCCTCCTGACCCAGCTGACCAACTTCGGCCAGCCGATCATCAGGGTAGTCGACGGCAACTACAGGAATAGGGGCGAACTGCTGCTGCTGCACACCCACGACGGTATGGACCTGAAGCACGACACGACCCTGGAGACCCTCAAAAATCTTCACCGCATTTGGAAACGGCCGGTACACATCGAGACCGTTATCGAAGAGGTAAAAAGAAGGATCTCCTTTGATGGGACGAATCACCAAATTGAGAAAATGTAGTCTGCTCATCTTCATGCTGGTCGCTTCCGCGGCAATGGGCGCTACCGCCCCGTTGCCGAAGTTGCCGGTCATTCAGCAGGTCGGCGTCATTCCCGTGCAATGGGAAGGCGAAGAGCTGACGGCGGGCCGTGCCGCCGTCGATTCGCAGTTCTCCGGCGTCGTTCGCGACTCCCGGCGGTTCCGCGTGCTGAACGACGACCTGATCTCGCAAACGTGGGGCACCGCGGAAGGCCGCCAGGAGCTCAAGGACCAGTTCGAGCTCCAGGGCTTCGTCAGTCTGACCGTCACGCCGCGTAGCGACACCGTGCAACTCACGGCGCGCTTGATGGACGGAAACCTCAAGTCGAACCTCCTCGAGAGTGACACCGTCACCGTCGACTGGCTCGCCAACGCCCAAGACTCCGCCGTGAAAGACCGACTGGAACGTCTGGTGTTCCGCCTCTTCAACCGCATTCCCGTCGACGTCAGCGTCACCTCCGTCCAAGGCTCCTACATCACTCTGTCGGGCGGCTCCGATCAAGGCATCGAAGCGGGCGACAAGGTCGACCTCGTGCGCGCCGAGATCAAGGCGCTGCACCCCGCCAACGGCACCTGGCTCGACTTCCAAAAGCAGAACCTCGGCACTGCCCAGGTCATCGAAGTGAAGACTTACACATCGGTTGCCAAGCTCACCGGCCAAACCTACGACAACGCCGTGCAAGTCAGCGACGGCGCCCGCATCGGCGCCATCGCGTCGCGCGTCAAGTTCGCGCGGCTCGCGCAGAACGACAGCTTCAAGGATTCCGGCAACCAGGACACGATCGTCGTGCCGCCACTCTACAACGGCGAGCCGCCGCCCAAGCCGCAGGCTCCAGTGAAAGCCCCGATCAACGCGCCGGGTCAGCCGCCTCCGACGTACCAGCAGCAGCCCCAGTACTCGCAGCAATCACCTGACGATTCGACCCTCGGCCAACCGGCACCCCAGCCGCAACAACCGCAGCAGCCGCAGCAGCCGCAGCAGCCGCAGCAGCCGCAGCAGCCGCAGAAAGCCCAGAACGACTCTTCCGCCCACGAACCCGCGGTCTCGCCGGCGGACGACGGCGGCCCGAGCGTATGGGACGACGTCACGACCGACGCGACCAGCCACAAGCTCGTAGACGACATCACCGCTCATGCCGGCCCGCACATGTGGAAAGTCATCGGACCGACCAACGACTCCAGCAAATTCCCGATCTGGCTCCTTAACAGCATCGGCGCGGGCGTCACCCGCACCATGCTCTACAAATTCAAGACCGCCTTCGGCGGCGGCTTCCTGTTCGGCAAGACCGGCGCCGGCGGGTCCTACGTCGGCTACGACAGCTACGCCAAGCTTTACTGGGAAGACGTCTTCGC
>JAYVBB010000892.1:0-4418 GCA_043750715.1 Pseudomonadota bacterium
ACGCTGGGCGATGCGCTGGCCGACCTGGGCTACGCGCTAAACCAGTGGGCTGAGCCCACTGACCCACCGGCCGTGCGCGCCGCACCGCCCACCCACCTGTCGGAAAGAAATGCCACGAAGTCTTCGCAGGCCGAAAATCACCCTGCTCCGGCTGCACGATGAAGCAGGCCGCGAAGAGCCACGAGTCGACCAACTTCGAGCTCGAAAGCGTGCGCGGCGACCGCTTCTACGAAGTCTCCTCGCACCCTCTGCAGGATCTGGACGGCAAGAGCAACGGCGTCGTCCACGTCTACCGTGACCGCACGGAAGCGAAGAAAATGCAGGAACAACTCGCCCAGCAGGACAAGCTCGCTTCCATCGGCCTGCTCGCCGGCGGCGTCGCCCACGAAATCAACAACCCGCTTGGCGGCATCCTGATCTTCTCGCAGATGCTGCTCCGCGAGCTCGCGAAAGACAGCCCGCACTATCCCGACGTCGTCGAGATCGAAGCCGCGACACAGCGCTGCAAAGCGATCGTCGAAAGCCTGCTCGACTTCGCGCGCCAGAATCCGCGCGGCAGCAAAGCCAAGCAGGAGAACATCAACACGCTCGAAGCCATCCGCACCGCGATGCGCTTCGGCAAGGTCTCGATCCAGCAGCGCGGCGCCGTCGACATGAGCGAAGAGTTCGCCGACGAATCCCACCACCTCCTGACCGACCGCAACCGCGTCATCCAGCTCTTCCTGAACCTCATTCAGAACGGCATCCAGGCCATGCCCGACGGCGGCACACTGGTCATCAGGGCGTCGACCCGCCGCGAAGGCAAGCAGGTCGTCGGCGTCTACGAAGTCGAAGACACCGGCGTGGGCATCCCGCCGGAAGATCTGAAGCGCATCTTCGACCCGTTCTTCACGACCAAGGACCCGGGCGAAGGCACCGGCCTCGGCCTCGCGCTTTGCTACGGCATCGTGCAAGACATGAACGGCACCATGAAAGTCGAAAGCACGGTCAACGTCGGTACGCGTTTTACGATTGAGCTGCCTTTGGCTTCGGCCTCGGCTGCCCAGCGTCCGGCGTCCTAAGGAGCTCAGTAACTTGTCGAACGCTTCGCAAAACTCCAGTAGCACGCAGACGACCGGAAGGTTGATCCTGCTGGCATTGGGTCTCAGCGTCGTCATGGCCGTCGAGCTCGCGGCAGGCAACGGCTTTCTGAAGAGCCTGATCGCGGGAGACCTGCCCTGGCAATCTCTGACGATGGTCTTGGTGATGGTCTCGCTCTCCACGGGCGCGATCATCAACGCCTTCACTGCGACGATGCGGCCCGAGCCGATGCGGATCGCCAGCACGGTGGCCAGTTGCGCCTTGGCCATGGTCGCGGGTCTCGAAGCGAGTCACGGCGTCGCCAAGCTTCCCCTCCTCTTCTACTTCGGCGTGAGTCTCGTCGGCGAGCTCGCGTTCACCTACTGCATGACTTTCGTCATGGTCCACAGCTTGAAGCTGACCGGCAAATGGGCTAGCTATCCCCCGTACGTCGCCGCGGGCTTCGTCGCGGGTTTCGGCACGACCGGGTTCATCGGCCAATCCTTCATGTCGCTCGAAACCGTCACGACCATCCTGTCGCTCGTGCGCGACTTGGCGCTGGTCGTCGTCCCGATCGGCGTGCTCGCCGCGACGGGCATCGTCAGGCCGCTGCGACTTGATCAGAAAAGCCGCGTCAACTCGCTCCGCCTCCGCATCCCGAGCGGCGCCGAAGGACTTCTCGCCCGCCGGGTGCTCTTCCTGACCTGGTCGGGCATGGCCGCCAGCCTGACCTTCAACCTGATTCTGCGCAGCATGGGCCTGGCCGACGACCCGAGCCTCGGCTTCGCGTCCCTCACCGTCATGTCGCTTGGCTGGTTCGGTGCGTCGTTTCTCTGCCTCAGCGAGCTATCCCTTTTCGCGGGAGAGCAGCGTCACGGTAACGTCACCGCGAAGCTCGCGACGACGTCCGCAAAACGGTTCCTGAAACGCCATCTGATCGACCAGGACGCCTGGGCCGCGACCGTCGGCCTGAAGACCACCAACTTCATCATCGACCACGATCCGGGAAGTTTCCTGAGCTCGCAGCTTCCCGCTTCGATCATGCAGATCCGCGGCGAAGAGATCCAACGCTGCGTCAGCGAAGTGCTGGGCCAGATGTACCTTCACAGCTACGTCGTCGGTCAACGCATCTTCGGCGCGGTCGACCCCGAAACCGCCGTGCGCCCCTGCATCGACACCCTGAAAATGTTCGCGTGCCTCTACCTCGACGCCGGTCCGCTCGTCGAACGCCGCATCAAAGGCCTGACGGCGCTGCTGCCCATCCTCGACCCGGGTCTGGCCAAAGTCCTGCGCCCGAAGGACGTCAGCACGCTCATCCGGCGCAACCTCTGGTTCTTCCACTTCGACTTCGGCTGGATCGACCAGCATGTCATCCATACACCCCGCTCGACCCGCTATGAAGTCAAGATCGCGACCCTGTCCTCCAAGGTCCGTCACTCCATGATGACTCACTTGGAGAAGACCGGCGGCGTCGGCAACTTCGTTTGGATCGGCCCCGAGGCCCGTGACCGCCTGCTCCAGGAAGCGCCGGCCATGAAAAACATCATCGAAGCCTGCCCGGTGCCCGCGGAAGACGGCGAAGACGAACTGCTGATGTTCATCATCAAGTTCGAGCAGCTGATCCCCCGCCTCCAGCGCTACTTCGATCTCGACTCCATGCGCCGCTCGCTCCTCGACTTCGAGCCGAGCCAGGAAAGCGCCCGTCTGCAGAACCTCCTCGGCCTCCAGATCAACAAAGCCCGCACTCCCGAAGAAGTGATGGAAGTGCTCGGCTCGATCACCAGCGTGCCGTGGCGCGGCTTCAAGGAAAAAGACAACGCGCTGCAGCTAATCCTGGCCGCCTACACCAACCTGAGCAGCCTCGTCTCACCGGGCGTGTTCCTCGGCGAAACCCAGGATCCGAAAAACAAGATTCTTCACGAGAAGCTGCTCGAGGCGGTGAAGAGCATCGGCTATCCGAGCCAGACCCTCCACAACGCCCAAATCAGCAAGATCGCGCTGCGCGACATTGTGAACCTGACGGAAGCCGCCTCGGACCAGCGTCATCCTCGTTTCCAAGAAGCCTGGCTGCTGATGGCGACCACCGACTACCAAAGGTACCAGTCGGACCAACGCCTCCAGATTCTCGCCTACTTGAAAAAGCTTTCCGGTACCCGCGTCGCCCACCATCGCCTGGTCCAGACCAAGGCCGTCGACGCACTCGCGAGCATCGGCAGGTGGTCGAAGCCCGAGGAGTTCGCCGAGATCGTCATGGTCACCGCCGCGATAGGCAAATGGTTCGCTTCGGCTAAGGTCGACCCCGACATCTGCTGCCTGCTACTCGACGCCCAAATCTTCCTGTCGACGCACCTGAACCAGACGATCGAGCTCGCGCCCGCCCTGGTCGACGAGATGGACCGCTACTTCACGGAACTGTCGACCGAGCTCGGCCCGAACCACCCGAAGATCATCGCGGTGATGAGCCGCTGGCGCGATTTCCGGACGCACAAGGCCGTGACCCCGAACGCGGCATAATAAAAGGGGGACGCTCGTCGAGCGTCCCCAATTTACGGTGCGAAGAACGACTCGGGGGTTTTGACCTCGTACGTCTTCGCGATGCGTTTGTGCGCGTCGGCCAGCCCGTCGTAAGCGAGGATGACGTCGCCGCCGTCTCGCCGGAATTCAATCCGCGCGTAACGTTTGCCGCCCTGACTGACGGGCTGCCCGAGCGCTTCCCTCAGCTTCGCGATCGAAGTGATCTTGACGCCGTTGACCTGATCGACGACCTGGTGCCGGAGATCGGTGTAGCCGCGGTTGAAGTCGTCGGCGAGAACCCGCGTCATGAAGACCACGCGGTCGCCGACCTGCGCCGTCGGATCGTTGAGGAAGTCGAGCGTGTAGAGCAGCTCGAACGGCGCGAGGTCCCGCCACTCCCTCCCCCACTGCTTCAGGTAGTCCTGCGACAGCTCCTGGAAGATCAGGCCGCCGAAGATCAGATGCGGCTCGGGCTCGCCGTAGCGATACGTGACCACCGGCGTGTTGTTGGAGTTGAAACGCTCGAGCTTGCCGGAGACGTCGACGGCCTTGCCGCCGCGCAGCACCTTGAGCTTCAGCGTGTCGCCTCCGAAGCGCTGGTTGAGCAGATATTTGAGGTGAATTTTGCCCCAGCGCGGGTGGGTGTAAAAGCCATGCTCGCTGATCTTGATGCCCTCGACGTCGAGGATCACGTCGTCGACCTTCAACAGGTCGGTGCTTAACTGAATACGCGTAACGAATTTTTAAATACGCGCCGTCAAAAAGTTCTTCCTCAACGGAGTCACGCATATCCGCACGAAAACGGTGTAAAACTTTTTTTAAAAAATTTGAATCAACAGGAGTCT
>JAYVBB010000893.1:0-3103 GCA_043750715.1 Pseudomonadota bacterium
TGTCTTGAGCGAGGAGGCGGATCGCCGCGACGTCCAGCGCCCGCAAACGGGCGAACTGGGCGAGCGGGCTTTCCGGATGCTTTTCCGTGATCGCTTCGTAGTAGCCGCGCGCCAGAGTCAGGTTGCCCGTGCCGAGCTCCGTTTCGGCGAATTTCCAGAGGTGCAGGGCGTCCTTGTCGAACAGACTCGGATCGAGGTGGAGAACCTGTTGATAAGCCACCAGCGCTTTCGCTTCGTGACCGAGGTTGTAGAGCTTGCCGGCATAGTCGGCCATGGCTTGGGCGGAGTTCAGCGCCTGCGCCACGGACGGCAGCTTCTGGGCGCTGGATTTCACACCTTCTTCGTACGCGGCGGTCTGGATGCGGTAGACGTAAGGCGGAAAATCCTTCCAAGCCTTGCCGACACCGTCCGGGCTATTGCGCATCGCCGAAGCCAGCTCGTCCGGATTCGTGAACAGGTCGGGCGTCGGCTGCAGCAGCTTCAGCTTGCCGGCTTTCGGCGCGGGAGCATCGGCCGCAATAGGGGCGTTGCCGTCGCCCACCGGGACGACGAACTTCATGGCAGAGGTGTCGCCTTGGCCGGTGCCGGTGCTGGCGGGAGAGCCCGCGCCGACGAGCGGCATGCCGGTGTTCGGATCGCGCTCTTCTTCGTAGTCCGCGTCATAAAGATCGATCGAGACCCGGAAGGGCTCTTGGAATTTGTTGACGATCGCGCGGACGTCCCGGTCCCGCAAAACCAGCTTCACGGCGGTGCCAGCGGGGCCGAGGTCCGTGATCAGCACGCGGCGGATCAGGCGTTCGTCGTATTGCTCGAAGGCCGCGAGCTCGTTCGGCGCCGTCTTTTGAAACTCGAGCGTCAGCGAGTGCTCGGACTTGCTGTACGTCTGAGTGAACGGACGCTCGCTGTTGAAGCTCACGACCAGCTGCGTATAGATTCCCGCGCCGAAGGCGTTGCCCGTAAGCGACACGAACGTGAGGATCAAAAGCTGAATGAGTCGAGCCAAGGTCGGTCCCAATTTTTGATGGGTGACGGGGGAGGGAGAGAGAAAGAAGGGAGGGGATAGGCAAGTTGTAAAGCAAGGAGCATGCCAGCCTTGCCCACCGCGTCAAACCCGCTCGGGACGCGGGACGAGCGGGTTTTGCGCCAAAAAACCGGCGCCCGGAGGGGCGTCTTGTCAACGCGGTGACGGGATTAGCGCCAAAAGTCCGACGCTACTCATGGGGGAAGAGGTTCATTCCGATAAGGATCCATGCGCTTCGTTCTACCCATCGTCATTGCAAGCCTCGGGCCTTTGGCTTGTTCCCAGAGCTCCGACTTCTCGGGCAGCGGCAAACGCACCGCCGCCGAGCAGGCGGCCTGCGACGCCGAGGCGGAAACCGTCGCCGAGCTGCTGACGCCCGAGGTCAAGAACGGCGATCCGTCGAACCGTCTCGAGTACAAGATCAGCGTCACCAACTGCGACGGCGAGAAGATCAAGCTCGAGGCAAAGAACATTCTGTTCGACGTCGAGGGCATCTCGGACCAGGCCAGCTCGGACGAGCCCCTGGCCTTCGAGGCCTCCGCCGGCGAGACGACGATCGAGGGCGAGCTCGAGAAGGTCCGGGGCTCGGACCTGTTCGGAAACAAAGGCGACAAGTACTACCACAACAGCACCGACAAAACTCTGACGCTCCCCGAGGGGACAAAAGAGCTGTCGTTCGTGATCAAGTTCGACGGCGCCTCCCACAAGCCCCTGCCGGACGCCGGCAAGGCCTCCGCCGACAACCTCCTCCCGACTTACCTCGCCTTCGGCGAAGCGAAAGTCGTCAGAAAAGACGTCCATTTCCTCGGCCTGTACCCCGAAGCCAAGAAATAGACCGACCCGGCTTTTCCATGATAAGAATTCCCTTCCACCGGGAGCGGAACTGCCATGAAAAAAGCCGCGAAAGCGATCATTCCCTGGCTCGCGGGCCGTAAGGCCCCTCGAGTCGTCGTCGTCGGCGACGTCATCCTGGACGAGTACCTCGAGGGCCAGGTCAACCGGATCTCCCCCGAAGCCCCGGTGCCCGTGCACCTGGTGACGAAGTCGATTCACGGTGCCGGCGGGGCCGCCAACGCCGCCCGGAACATCAAGCTCGCCGGCGGCGAGCCGCTTCTTTTCAGCGTTCTCGGCAACGACGAGGCCGGACGCAACCTCAAAGACCTCCTGAAAAAAGACAAGATCGACACCTCGCACCTGGTCGCGGTCTCCGACCGTCCGACGATCCGCAAGACGAGAGTGACGTCTTCCAGCCACCAGATGATGCGCATCGACTGGGAGCGCGTTCATCCGATCGATCAGGAGACGCAGCAGAAGCTCCTCGCCGACCTGGAAAAGCAAGACTTCGACGCAATGCTGATCAGCGACTACGGCAAAGGCGCTTTGCCCATCAGTATGCTGAGCAATCTGCTCGCTTTGGCGAAAGCCCGCGGCGTTCCCGCCGTCGTCGACCCGAAAGGCCGCGACTTCAGCAAATACCTTCACGCCACGCTCATCACGCCGAACCGCAAGGAAGCCTGCGACGCGCTGAATCTCGATCCTTCCGGCGACCACAGCGGCGAAGATCTCGGACGGCGTCTACAGCGGACGTTCGGTCTGCAGAACGTGCTCGTGACGATGGGTCCGAAGGGCATGGTGCTCATCCCTGCCGCCGGCTCCGACGAGCCCGCGATCGAGCTGCCTGCCATCGCCCGCGAAGTCTACGACGTCTCCGGAGCCGGCGACACGGTCGTAGCCGTGATGACGCTTTCCATGGCCGCGAAAGCCCCGATGCAGGACGCGATGCACGTCGCCCAGACGGCCGCCGCCCTCGTCGTCGCCAAGTGGGGCACGCAGCCGATCCAGCTCCAGGAGCTGGAAGCCGCGCTCCGGGAGCGCCCCGACCCGCGCCGCCATGTCTATTCGTCGCAAGGCAAAATCACGACGAAAGAAGCGCTGATCCACGTCATCAAGGAACCGCAGAGCCGGAACAAGAAAGTCGTCTTCACAAACGGCTGCTTCGACATCCTGCACGCCGGCCACGTCACCTATCTCGAGGAAGCGCGTTCGCTCGGCGACTTGCTCGTAATCGGCGTCAACACGGAC
>JAYVBB010000894.1:0-2554 GCA_043750715.1 Pseudomonadota bacterium
CACCAGACCCTCTACACCGGCGTCTTCTCGTCCCACAGCAAGTGGCGCAATCTGGTTGTCCTAGACCCGAAAGCTCGCAAAGGCTTTAACCCCGAAACCGTAGACAAGAAGAAGGTCAAAAACCACCGCCAAGCAAAACTTCTAAAACGCATCTTCAAAATCGACGTCGGCGTCTGTCCCAAATGCGGCGCCGATATGGAGATCCGCTCGGCCGTGCACGACCCTGACAGCATCCGGCGGTACATGCGCCACCTTGGGCTAGCCAAGCACCCGCCACCCATTGCCCCCGCTCGCTACGAGCAGGGAGACCTCGAACAAAGTTTCGACCAGGTCCCGATACCACAAGACGACGTTCAGGCGACGCCCGACTATCTGTAGATATGATGCGGCCGTCGGCGGGGTCCGTCCGGCGGGCGCCGTCATGGCCAAAGTTGCCTAAACTGGGCGTCAGACAGCCTCGGTAGGGATGATGTTCGCGCCGAGCCGGTCGACAAAACCCTCGAAGTTGGCGGTCATGGCTCACATTGCGCTCGTGAGTCAGGCTGAAAACGGTCGACGTCCACAGCTGGAGACCCCTTCGATCAGGCTACTGCCCTGACCTGGTAATAATAACTTTAATATTCGGATATTACGCCGCCCCGTCCGCTAACGTCCCGAAAGCCTTGACGTCACTTAAGATTTGGAACGAAGGGCCGAAGAACAGGCATCGTCCCAAATTGGAGGCCTTCATGCGCATCAACGGCTACGCCCCGCCACGCCTTCCAGATCTCAGCGATGCTGGCGGCGACCTAGCCGTCGAAGACGCCATCGACGGCGAGCTTCTGGCGCAGAGCCACAACCAAATGAAAGCTGAAGGCGCCGCCGCGCTCTCCCTGATCGACGGCGCTTCCGACATCGGCGTCAACAAGCCGCTGAGCTGGGGCCCGGTCGGGCGCACCATCAACGTAAAAGCCTGATAAACTGTGGAAGCGACACAAAAATGAATCGAGGCTGCTCATGACCCGGAAAATTTTTGGCCCTCTGATCGCAGCTCTTTGCCTCGGCGCTTGGGTCAGTGGCTGCAAGCCTCGTCACGACGAATCCGAGACGAAGGGTGTCAGCGCCTTCAATTACACCGATCCTGCCGATCCCAAACAAGCGATGATCTTCATTTTTCCGGAAACCGAGCGGGACTTTAAGACGTCTCCCCCTGGGGCCGAGGGGAACCATTCGGAAAGGGAAATCGAAAAGGGCACCGGCCCGAAAACGGTATCCGACGTGATTGCCGGCTTGAAGGCCGGGACGGTGCCCGCGTCGATCGAAAGCCTGTTTCCCGCAAGCGACCCCTGCAAGCAGCCGAGCGGCGCGAAACTCGTCGTCTATCTGGAGTGCGCGGGGCCGGTCGAAAAGGAGTACTGCGACGGCAGATATCACCGCCTTTCCAAAGAACAGTACGTTTGCGGGCTCATGAAGCATCTGAAGATCCCGAAGTTCCTCCCGAACATCGCGACACTGAATCGCATGCAGGCGCAGATCGATTCGCTTAGCCAACAGAGTGGCGGCAACGACGAGGCAAGGGCACAAATCGAGCCGATGCTCGGAATCGTCAAATCCATAACTACCGTCATGCAGTCGATCATCGATCTGGAAACGCCCGGCGTGATATTCATGAGCCAGACCGACATGCGCTTCACGGATATGACTGCTCCGTTTCTCGGGCAAGAAAACGCCGGCGTGGCTCAAGAGCTTCCTTGGTATGACGGGGTCGGACCCATTTACGACTTTACCATTGACCCTACGCAGTTCCGTTGTGAAGTACGCATCAATATCGGGGATTCTCCATTCACCGTGAACGATCCCGTTAGGGAAAAGGCCATGGCCAAAGTTTGCTCCTTTTGCCTCGAATCGTTGGGGGCCAAATCCCCGCTGTATTGCCGCATCAAATGCAGTACAAAGATGGGCGGTCCATTGGAAAAGACGGCTTGTCGTTGACGTATGGATCCCTTCGCTTCCTGTCCGGCTGGACGTTTTGCGTCGGCGTCGGCCTCGGCGTTGTTGCATGCAAGCCAAGGTCGAGCTCGAGTGAAACGAGCAGCGCGCAGTCCGAACGGTCACTCTCGAGATTGAAGCACCTCTATCATTTCGGGTCGGCCGCCTTTCTGCTGCCCTATGGTGACCGGGAAGAAGAAGGCATCTCGGCCGCCGAGTGGTCGGGAATCAAGTCAAATTTCAACCAACTCCCTTACCGCCGCGGCCTCTTCGCCGCCGCGGAGCCCGCCTACGCGGATCAATACGCGCTGTCGGACTTGTTCAGTCCCGATCCGAACGCCAGGCCATGGCTCATCGAAGTCACGCTGCGCGACGAGTGCCTGAAGCCGGAAGCCGTCGTCGCGAACGTCCGCGAAATCGAAAGCAACGCAGCCTTCGCTGCCTGGTTCGCCGAGCCTACCCACTCGGCAAAGTTCAAGAATTACAACCCAAAGACGTTCAGCCAGCAATGCCAGCTACCGGTCGACAAGCTCGGCAGATCCGTCGAAAGCGACAATGAATGTACGACGCTGTACGATCAGTTTTA
>JAYVBB010000895.1:0-1824 GCA_043750715.1 Pseudomonadota bacterium
AAGGGCGAGACGATTCAGGTCGGCTACTATTACAAATCGCAGCCCGACGCATCGCTGTTCAAGGCGGTGGCCGACGGCTTCACCGTCGAGCCCGACAAAAGACTGAGCCCCGAAGGTTTGCCTTCGGGGCCGTCGAGTATGATGATTTTGCTGATCGGCGTCGTCGCTTTCACAGTCGGCTTCGGGGCGGTGATGATCAGCCGGCGCGTTTACCTGAAGAAGTCGGCGTCGACATCCCCCGGCCATGGTACCGCGTGACGAATTCTTCGAGCAGACGGCGTTGGTCGCCGGAGAAGCCGCGGAACTGAACGCCCATGCCGGGGACCAGATCCTTGCGATTCGGGACGGCGTCCTGGACCCAGATCACGGTGCCCTTGGTGATCAGCGTTTCCTTGCTGTCAGGAATCGTGAACGTCAGGTCGATGGCTGAGCCCGCGGGCATCGGCTTGTTGGTCTGGATGAAGACCCCGCCCGTGCCCAGGTCTTTGCAGAAATCGAAGAGGTAGTTGCCGTCGGCTTTGTAGTCGACGAGCAGCTGGATGGGCACGCGACGGTCGTTGCGGTCCTCCGGGGTACCGCCTTTCGCCGACGGTGCGGCGGTTTTTTTGCCGCGTGCGGTGGTGGTCGATTTGCTCGCGTTCTTCTTGGCCGTCATCTCGCGGTCCTCCGAAAACTCATGGCTTGGGATCCTGGGGCTTCTTGCTCTTACTCTTCGTCGAATTCAGCAGTTTCTTTACGTGGAGGTTGTGCTCGGCCAGAGTCTTCGAGAAATGATGGCGAGAAAGGTCCGGCATCAGCACGTAAAAATAGTAACCAAAATTCGAGGGGGTCAGGACTGCTTCGAGGGCTTGGACTCCGGGGGCGCCGATGGCCGAGGGCGGAAGTCCGACGTGTATCCGGGTGTTGTAGGGGTTCTTGGCGTCCTGGAGGTGCGACCATTTGAGGTCGCCGGCGTAGTCGGGGATGCCGTAGATCAGAGCTGCGTCGATGGCGAGGGGAGCCTTGTCTTTAAGTCTCCGCCATATGACTTCGGAAATCAAAGATTTTTCCTCGTCGAGCCGCGTCTCCATCTGGATCAGCGACGCGAAAACGACGGCCTGGGCGAGAGTCAACCCTTTGGCTTCGACCTTTTTTTCGTAGTCTTTTGGCAGATTCTGCCAAAACGTTTTCACCATCTGCTCGAGCGCCTGCATGCCCGTCGGCATCTCGTGGAAAGAATACGTCGCCGGGTAGACGTAACCTTCCAGAGTCGCTGCCGGAACTTTCAGACTTTGCAGAAAACCCTTGTCCGTGCAGAGATTCTGCAGCTCGACGATGTGACCGACGCCGTTGGCGGCCAGGCGCTCGGTAACGTTTTTCAAGGTGAAGCCTTCGGGGATCGTGATCGTGAGCACGACGGGATTCCAGACTTCGCCTTTGACGAAGGCGGCGCTGACGTCGGCCGGGGCGACCCGTCCCGCGAAGCGGTATTTCCCCGCCTGGAACCGCTTGTAGTTGCCCTCGAAGCGGACGAAGAAATGGTAGAAGGCCGCGCGCGACACCAGGCCTTCCTGGGAAAGCTGGGAAGCCAGGCCGCCCAAGGTCGTGCCGGGTTTGAAGTCGAAGATTTTCTCGGGCCCGACGTCGACCGACTCGTGCGCCCACTGCATGAGCCAGAAGTAGCCGCCGGAGCCCGCGGCGCCGGCGAGCAGGGCGAGGAGCGAGAGGAGCTTGAAGAGAAACTTCATGCTCCCAGTTTATCATGTCTTACAATTAGTGGCTGGCGGCCTTGAGCTCGGCCCAAATGCGGTCATATGAGGCAGTGACGTCGCCCGGGTCCTGCAT
>JAYVBB010000896.1:0-2603 GCA_043750715.1 Pseudomonadota bacterium
AACCCGATCCCTGCATTCCAAGCGAACCGTTCCGAAAGGATTCTGCCGTGCGCATCCTCCCCATCGCGTTCCTCGCCCTCGGCCTGTCGTTCGCGGGCACGCCCGGCACGAGCGCCGAGCCGGAGAAGTTGCCGAAAGTCGTTCTCATCGGCGACTCGATCCGCCTCGGCTACGCCCCCGCCGTGGCGAAGAAGCTGGAGGGCAAGGCCGTCGTCGTCGGCCCGAAGGCGAACGGCGGCGACAGCGACAACGTCCTGAAGAACCTGAAGGCGTGGGCCGTCGCGGAGAAGCCGGACGTGGTTCACTTCAACTGCGGCATCCACGACACCAAGAAGGACAAGAAGACGGGCAAGTTCCAGGTGTCGCCGGAGCAGTACGAGGCGAACCTGCGGAAGATCGTGGAGACGCTCCGCAAGGAGACGAAGGCCATGGTGATCTTCGCCACCACGACGCCGATCATCGACGAGCGCGCCGCCAAGGTCTTCGGCGTCGAGCCGAGGGAGGTCGACTCCGAGATGCGGAGCCGCGCCAAGGCGATCAACTTCGGCATCATTTACGGCATGGGCCCGCGACGCCTGGCTGCCGATACCGGCGTCACGCTCCAGGAAGCGGCTGCCTTCATCGACAAATACTTCGCGAGCTATCCCGGCATCGGCAAGTTCATCGACAAAGCCGTCGAGGACGCCAAGACGAATGGCGAGGCTCGGACGATCACCGGCCGCCGCCGCTTCATCCTCGGCCTTGGCGCGGTGAATCAGCGCGAGACGGCCGCCGCGGAAAACATCGCGGTCAACACGCCGATCCAGGGCAGCGCCGCCGACCTGATCAAGCTCGCCATGATCCGGATCGATCAAAGGCTCACGGCGGAGAAGCTCCGGACCCGGATGCTGCTCCAGGTGCACGACGAGCTTGTCTTCGAGTGCCCGCGCCATGAAGTCGACAAGGCGAAGGCCCTCATCAAGGAGTGCATGGAAGCCGCGATGAAGCTCAGCGTCCCCCTCGCCGTCGAAATCGGCGAAGGCCCGAACTGGCTCGAGGCGCACTGATGACCGAATCGTTGCCGAGCGGCGAAGGGATGACCGAGGAGCAGCTGATTGCCGGCGGCAAGGTCATGTCCATTTGGGACCACTTGTCCGAGCTCCGCGGCCGGCTCGTCAAGTCGTTCATCGCGATCATCATCTTCTTCTCGATCTCGTTCACCTTCGCCGAAAAGATCATCCAGTTCCTGAGGAAGCCCCTCGAGGCCGCGCTGCCGCCTGGCGTCAACGCTTTGCACTTCACCGGTCCGATGGACGTGTTCATGGTCGACCTCAAGGTCGGCTTCCTCGTCAGCGTCGTCGTCTCGGGGCCGGTGTGGCTCTACCAGTTCTGGAAATTCTTCGAGCCGGCACTCTATCCGCGCGAACGGAAGTACATCCTGCCGTTCGTCATGGCGTCGTCGCTGCTGTTCTTCGCCGGCATCTTTTTCTGCTACTTCGTGGTGCTGCCGCTCGCCCTTCAATTCCTGATCAAGATCGGCATGGAGGTCGGCACGCCGATCATCACGATCAAAGACTACGTCTCTTTGTTGACCCTCATGATCCTGGGCTTCGGGGCCGTGTTCGAGACGCCGGTGCTGCTCGTGCTCTTGGCGATGCTCGACATTCTTTCGGTCGAGGTGCTGGTCAAGTCGCGCCGGTTCGTCATCGTGGGCGTGCTCGTCGCCTCGGCGATCCTGACGCCCCCCGACCCGATCTCGCAGGTGGCTTTGGCGGTACCGCTCTATCTGATGTACGAGCTCTCGATTCTGCTCATCCGCTTGATCAAGCGCAAACAAAAGCCGAAGGCGGCCTGACCGTGCGGGCGCTTTGGCTAATTCTCTGCCTCCTCTCCGCGCCGGCGCGGGGTCAGACGCAGGTAGCGGTGCCGATCACGGCGCCGAGTAACGCGCATACGGAAGACAAAGGCAACGTCTGGTCGTTCGGCCTTACCGGCATGCGCCACAGCTTGAAAGCGGGCGACGGCAACGAGCTGCTCGGCAACAGCGGCGCCATCCAGCTCGGCACCGGCTACATCTCGTCCAGCTGGTACAGCGACGTCTCGCTCGACATCCTGCTCGGTCCTTACGAGCCGACGCGGGAAAAGCAATTGAACGTCGACTACGTCGGCACGGGCCTCACGGCGTTTGCCGGCTTCAGCGCACAGACGAAAAACCTGCGCAGTGCCGAGGGCGGCTACGGCTTCGCGTTGGGACTCAGCTACGCCGACGCCGTCGGTCGCTCGGTGGGACGAAACCGCAAGGAAGGCCGGAGCAGCGACCTCATCGACAACTACTCGATGCGCGTCACTGCGTTCTCGCTGATTCCGGCGATTTTTTTCAGCTGGCTCCGCGAAGCGCGTCCGAACGGCAACACGCCGGAGCTCCTCGAGACCCGGGTGGAGGGCTACTTCCTGACGATCGGCATGGCGATGCCGCTGCTCAGCAGCTACTCGGCGAAGTACGACAAGAGGGACGGCGAGACCGTTACCGAGAAGGGCCAGCTCCGGGGCTACAGCCTCATGATCACGCTAAAGGCCATGCTCGGCACGTGAATTTGCCCCGCATTCGCCTTCTCCCAAGCCCG
>JAYVBB010000897.1:0-4283 GCA_043750715.1 Pseudomonadota bacterium
TAGGCAACTCTTTGAGATCCCAGAGATTTTCGGAAGTCAGGTACTTGACCTGATGCAGTCCTTTGATCTCGGGGATCGCCGGCTCGCCGCCCATCGCCAGCACGATGTTTTTGGTGCGCAGGGTTCGTTGACCGACGCGGACGGTATATTGATCCTCGATCTCGGCGTCGCCCGCGATGCACTCGACGCCGAGGCTGGTGTAACGTTCGACGCTGTCGTGCGGCTCGATCTCGGTGACGACGCGCCGGACCCGGGCCATGACTTCCGCGAAGTCCAACTCGTAAGACGCGGATTTGATTCCGTACTTCTTGTGTCCCTTGATCTCGGCGAGGACGCGGGCCGTTTTGATGAGTGCCTTCGACGGGACGCACCCCGTGTTCAGGCAGTCACCGCCCATTTTCTCGCGTTCGATGAGGGCGACCTTCGCCTTCACCGCCGCCGCGATGTAAGCACTCACGAGTCCCGCCGCACCGGCTCCGACCACCACCATGTTGTAACGATCCGACGAGCCCACCCGACGCCCCTTCGCATTTTTTTGGCTTGAGCTTCACGACTTGGGACATAAGATACCACGATGGCAGCCTAACCCGCCCGCATTAAAGCCCCCGCCGCCGCCGGCGGAATCCACGCGCTGAAGTACACGCTGACGACCGCGCGTCGCGTCGGATTCGTGAAGCTCTGGCGCGCGATGACCAGCCGGAACGCCTGCAAGACCTGCGCGCTCGGGATGGGCGGGCAACAGGGCGGGATGCGCAACGAGCTCGGACGCTTTCCCGAGGTCTGCAAGAAGTCGCTGCAGGCGATGGCTGCCGACATGCAGGGTGCCGTCCAAGGGGATTTCTTCCGGAAGTACACGCTGCGCCAGCTCGGGACGCTTTCTCCTCGCGAGCTCGAGACGGCGGGCCGTTTGGTGACGCCGCTCCTTGCCGGCCCCGGCATGACGCACTACCAACCGGTCTCGTGGGACGACGCCTTCGCGCGCATCGCGGCGAAGATGCAAGCCGTCCGGCCGGAAGAGGCGTTTTTCTACTTCAGCGGCCGCTCGTCGAACGAGGCCGCGTTCCTGCTGCAGCTGTTCGCGCGCGCCTACGGCACCAATCACGTGAACAATTGCTCCTACTACTGCCACCAGGCGAGCGGAGTAGGGCTCGGCGGCTCGATCGGCTCCGGCACGGCGACGGTCGAAGCGGGGGATCTCGAGCACGCGGACCTGTTTTTCCTGATCGGCGGCAACCCCGCGTCCAACCATCCGAGACTGATGACCCACCTCATGCATTTGCGCCGCCGCGGCGGCAAGGTCGTCGTCGTGAATCCCGTGCGCGAGACGGGGCTCATCCGGTTCCGCATTCCGTCGGATACGCGGAGCATGCTCTTCGGCTCGGACATCGCCTCGGAATACGTGCAGGTTCACATCGGCGGGGACATCGCTCTGCTGATGGGGATCGCCAAGGCCGTGGTCGCCCTCGGCTCCGTCGACTCGCCTTATGTCGAGGCGTTCACGGAAGGCTGGGCCGAATCCAAGGACCTTCTCGACGCCACCGGCTGGGCCGAGATCACTTCCGCCTCCGGCGTCGACCAGCCGACGATCGAACGCCTCGCGGACCTCTACACTAAGAGCAAGAAGACGATCTTCGGGTGGACGATGGGCATCACGCACCACGTGCACGGCGTGGAAAACGTGCAGTGGATCGTCAACCTCGCGTTGATGCGCGGCATGGTCGGAAAAAAGCACGCCGGACTGCTGCCGATCCGGGGCCATAGCAACGTTCAGGGCATCGGCTCGATCGGCGTGACGCCCGCGCTCAAGCACGCGATGGCCGCGCGCTTCGCGGCGCAAGGCATTCCCCTTCCGACCCATAAGGGCCTCGACACGCTCGGCTGCGTCGACGCCGCCCACGCGGGAATCATGCGGGTGGGCTGGGCGCTCGGAGGCAATCTTTACGGATCCAACCCGGACGCTGGCTACGCGGGAGCTGCCCTCGCCAAGCTGGACATGATGATCTACCTGAACACCTCGCTCAACACCGGCCACGCCCACGGGCTGGCGAGGGAAACGTTGATTCTGCCCGTGCTCGCGCGAGATGAAGAGCCGTACGCCACGACCCAGGAGTCGATGTTCAACTACGTGCGCCTGTCAGACGGCGGTCCGGCCCGTCACGAAGGCCCGCGGCCCGAGGTCGACATCGTCGCCGATCTCGCGACGCGCACCATCGGGGACAAGGGGCCACTGCGTTGGCAGCAACTCAAAGACACGAACGAAATCCGCCGGCTGATCGCCGACCTCGTCCCTGGCTTCGAAGCGATCAAGGACGTCGGCAAGACGAAGAAAGAGTTCGTCGTCGAAGGGCGGCTCATGCACGAGGCGAAGTTCCCGACGGCGACAGGCAAGGCCCGCTTCCACGCCCATCCCATTCCGGCCAAAAGCCGCGAGCTGAAGCCCCGCCAGCTGAAGCTCATGACCGTGCGCTCGGAAGGCCAATTCAATACGGTCGTTTACGAAGACTACGACTTCTACCGGGGCCAGGAACGCCGCGACGTCATTCTGATCAGCGAGGACGACATGCGCCGGCTGAATCTCAGCGAGGGGCAGCGCGTGACGGTGTCGAGCCCCGCCGGGGAGATGAAGCACCAGCTCGTCAGGCCCTTCGCGGTCAAACCCGGCAATGCCGTCATGTACTACCCCGAGGCCAACGTCCTGATCCCGCGCGAGGTCGACCCGAAGTCGCTGACGCCGACGTTCAAAAACGTCTGGATCGCCCTGACTCCCGAGGCGGCTACCGTGCAAGCAGCCGCGCTCCCGGGTCGGTTCCGGCGGCTTCTCCATCGCTGGCTCAGACCGAAGCTCAAGTCCTGCTGACTAGCGCCTTCACTTCCACCAGCAGAGCCTGAAGGGTCAAGTCAATGGTTGCGAGGTCCGCGACGACGTTAGCACCGTCGCCCGTCATGGCGCGTCGTTCCAGCTGGCCGAGCTTGGCGGTCGCAGGGCCGTCGTGAAAAATCGTCACCGACGACTTGAGCTTGTGGAGCGAGAAGACGAGCTGTTTGAGGTCTCCGGACTGCGCGGCAGCCCGGGCTTTCACCAGCTCGCCGGGCACCGACGAAAGGAAGGCCTGGCTGAGCTCGATCAGGGATTCCCTGTCGCCGTCGACGAATCCCAGGAGACGATCCTCGTTGATGAGCGCCATGGTTCCTACTCAGCGGTATTTTTTGGGGATGCCCAGGGGCACCACGGATTTGACGAACCCGGCCCCTAGACCTTCTTCGAAGGTAGCAAGCGCACCCGGTACCAGGGATTCGATTAGAATGCCGCATCCCGCGGCGTATACAGAGTGCACCTTGTCGCGGTTCCAAATCACTTTGCCGGTACCTTCCAGCGCGGCTCCGTCAGCGAAGCGGATGGCGAACCCGGTCGCAGCTCCCGGCTCGAGGCCAAACGCCTCTCCCTTCAGAAAAAAGCCTTCGCGACCAAGCTCGATCGATCCCTGTGCGACGGCCTCGTGAAAGGGAGGCAACGACCGTCGAATGATGGGTCCGCCTTTGACTTCCGCTTCACGCCACCTCTCCGCCGGAGGTAGTAGCTGGCGGCGGAACGCCTTTTCCAGAACGTCGAGCTTCAGAGGCTTTTGAAAAATGCCCCAGGCGCCGCGATCCAACGCCTCGGGTGTCAAAATGTCGAGAAATCCGGACATCAGGAATACGCGAAGGTCCGGCTTACTCCCGTCGCCGAGGCGCTCTAAGAGCTCGATGCCGTCGGCCATCGGCATGCGGACGTCACTGAGCAGGAGGTCGAAGCGACGACTCTCGATTTCAACCATTGCATCTGCAACGCTTGTGACCGAAGCAGCGGCGAAACCTCGCATGGCGAAGGTGTCCCGAATGACATCCGCCAGGAGTTGTTCGTCGTCGACGATGAGTAGGGAGGGGCGCGTCATTCTTCCGGCTCGTCTTTGGTCGTGGACCCGTGCAAGTCTATCATCTGAGTCATCTCGGTGTAATTCGTGCGGACGAGTTTGCGCCGGGACACTTCCCGGATGCGGCGGACGATGTCCACGGCGCGGTTAGCGGCGCCGCGCGAACGCTCGATCATCGACAGGATGTCGGCGGGCAGGTCACCCCGTCTGGTCATGAGTTCCAGGAAGGCGAGCACGACGGCGAGGGGGGTGTTTAGTTCGTGGTTGTAGGTCACGACCATCGCGGCGATAGCGTCCTGCTGGTCGCGCTGGGACAATTCCTTGGTCTTCTGGCTAAGGTTCAGGTGGAGGTTGACTCGGGCCATCATCGAA
>JAYVBB010000898.1:0-4449 GCA_043750715.1 Pseudomonadota bacterium
GCCGTCTGGAGCCGCCCGCAGGGACGCGCCTCCGGACGGTGATCTCGATCGCCGGTGGTGAGCCCCCGCCGGAGGAATCTCGCCCGGAAGCGCGGCGCCTAGCCGAGCGGTCGGATTACCAGAACCATGTCAGCCGATGGTGGGGGGCTGACCGGTCGTCTCCAGCACGTTGAACCAAAGCTCCCCGTTGGGGTTGATGCTTTGCTTCACTCCGGCCAGTGCGCTGGTCGGGACGTGCGTCATCTGCCCATGCCAATAGCCGATCAGCATGCCGGATTTTCCCGCCATTGCGGCGTGCACCGCGTTCTGCGCCAGGCGGGAGCAGTGCAGCTGGTCGGTGGAATTGCCGGGCGCCGAGCGGATGAGATAGCTCGGGTCGATGTACTTCAGGGTCATCGGCAGCTTCTTCGCTTCGAAGTGCGCCGTGATCTTTTCTTTGAGGTAGACGCCGATGTCGGCGAGCTTGGAGTTGCCCGAGGCGTCTTTGCCGAGGTCTTTCTTGAAGAAGTGCTGGCCGGCGCCTTCCGCGACGACGATGACGGCGTGGCGTTTGGATTCCACGCGGTCTTCGACCAGCTGCAGCAGTCCGCCGGACCCTTCGAGTTTGAAAGGCACCTCGGGGATCAGGCAGAAGTTGGCGTGGCCGGTCGCCAGGCAGGCGTTCGCTGCGATGTAACCGGCGTGGCGCCCCATCAGTTTGACGAGACCGATGCCGTAGGGCACGCCGGTCGCCTCGACGTGCGCGGAGTGGATCGACTCCGTGGCGACTTGCACCGCCGTCTCGAAGCCGAAGGTGCGGCGGACGAACGGGATGTCGTTGTCGATGGTTTTAGGGACGCTGATGATGGCGATCTTCAGGCCGCGCTTTTTCACTTCGTCCCAGACGGCGGAGGCGCCGCGCATCGTACCGTCACCGCCGATCGTGAAGAGCATGTCGATCTTCCTCTCGACGAGCGCATCGACGATTTCCTTCGGGGTCGGTGCGCCGCGCGAGCTGCCGAGCACGGTGCCGCCCGCCTGATGGATCTCCGAGACGAAGTCGGGATCGAGCTTGATCGGCATCTCGCCGTCCGGGGAAAGGCCGGCGAAGCCATAACGAATGCCGAGCACGTCGCGGCAGTTGTAGCGATACCAGAGCTGGAGCACGATGCTGCGGATGACGGCGTTGATTCCCGGGCAGAGGCCGCCGCAGGTCACGATCGCGGCGCGCGTCTTCGGCGGGTTGAAGAAAATGCGAGCGCGCGGGCCGGCGAGCTCGAAGCCTTCGGGCTCGTTGCCGTCCGTTTTCCCGAAAAAGGGCCGTAGCGACGACAGATGAGGATTCGCCGCGATGCGCTCGCTGTCGCGCACGTAGTGGGATTCCTGGGAGCGCTCGATCGGTGAGGGGAGGGTGGGCTCACCCACGGATTCGATGGCAAATCGGCTGCTTTTCATCGCCCTCTTCCTATACCCCGCAACACTGTGATATGGGCAGGATCCTTTGCTTCGGTCGGAATGACAAGGAGAATTGGCGAGTTGCGGCAGGACTTTTTCCAAATGACCCGTCCCGCGTTGGAGCACTACTGTCGCTCCCGGCGGCACCCTGCCGTCCACGCCAAGGATCTCTTCCGGACCGCGTACAAGGCGCTGAGCCGCGAGCCGTGGCGTTTGGCGTCCCTGCCCAGGGAGTTGGCGGGATCGCTCGAGGAAGGCGTCGGCATGGGCCTTCCCACCGTCTTGGAAACCCATGTCTCGGGTTACGACCAGAGCGTGAAATTCCTGCTGGGGCTCGAGGACGGCTACCAGGTCGAGGCCGTGCTGATGCCCGAAGCGCGCCGCATCACGCTTTGCGTTTCGTCCCAGGTCGGCTGTGCGCAGGGCTGCGTGTTCTGCCACACGGGCCGCATGGGCTTGAAGCGAAACCTGACCGCCGGCGAGATCGTCGCGCAGGTCGTGGCTGCCGACCATTGGATCAGAGCCAATCCCGATTGGGTGCGCAGCGTCCGCCTCGGTCCCCGGAACCGGGTGAGCAACATCGTCTTTATGGGAATGGGCGAGCCGCTCGACAACGTCGACGGCGTCGTCGACGCGATCGCCATCCTCACCGATCCGTACGGTCTGGGTCTCGGCATCCGCCACATCGCCGTCTCGACGGCCGGCCACCTCGATGGCCTGAAAACGCTGCTGGATAGGGTTCCCAAGGCGCGCATCGCGCTCAGCGTGCACTCGGTCGACGACGCACGGCGTTCGAAGATCATGCCGATCAACCGGCGTTGGCCGCTCGCCTCCGTGGTCGACTTCCTGAAGGAGCGCCAGGCGCAAGGAGCGACGGGAGTACTGCTTCAGTACACGATGATCAAAGGCGTGAACGATTCGCTCGAAGAAGCGACACGGCTGGCCGACCTCGTCGTCGGACTCGAGGCGAAAGTGAACCTGATCCCGCTCAACGAAGTCGGCCCGTCGCGCCTCGTCGCGCCCGAACCGGAAGCGATTCAGGCCTTCCGCGACGTGCTTCACGCCCGGGGCCTCCGGGTGATGCTCCGCATATCCAAAGGGCAGGACATCGCTGCCGCCTGCGGCCAGCTGGTCGTGCAGTAGTCGTAAAAATCGATACGACTTGGCATTTCGGCAAAAGGCGGACCTTTGCCGAATCGATTCATAGTCCGCAGTCGGGGAGCTGATCAGAACTCAGCATTCTATACCGGCCGATGCTCAATGCTTTCGCCCCTAGGTCCGATAAAAGAGTGAGCCATTTCCCCAACCTGGGCTCGTGGAGCGGGAATTGTCAGATCAGGTGAAAATTTCTTACAACGCCACTGCGCTGCGAGTGCGCTGCGAGTTTTCGCGCGCGGTTTGCCTGAAAAGCGAAACGCCGCCGGCGGATCTGCTCGCCCGTGCGAAGACGAAGCTCGAATCCGTGAAGACGAGTGGAGAAATCGTCTTCTATTCGCTTTATCAAACTCGCCTCAACGAGTGCTGGAAACTCCTGCGTAACGCGGCCGACGAGCCGGAAGACCGCGTCGTCTCGCTGACTCTCGGAGCCGGTGCTCCGGCGCTCGGTGGCATCAAACTCGAGAAGTCGCCGAACGACAAGGCCGTTGCGCTGCTCACGATCGAGGCGCCGAAAGACGCCGTCGCCGCGTGGCGTTACGAATGGTTCAAGGTTTCGGTCATCAAGCGTTTGCGTGACATGGGCATCAGAGATCACATCAACAACGCGCAGCTCTACGGCGCTTTCCTCAAAGCCCGCAGCGGCGAGAAAGTGCACGCTCTGGGCCTCGGTGCCACGGCCGCCGCCGGCGGTCCGCCGACGCAGGCTGCGAAGGCGTTCTCCGTCATCGCGAACAAGCAGCGCATGGAAATCGGCGTCGTCATTCGCAACGTCAAGGAACTGCGCCAGAAGGGTCCGCGTGAAGCGATGCTTGCGCTGATCAATCAGGCGATCAAGCAGCTGTCGGTCGACGGCACGTCGTACAGCATTCAGAAAAAAGACTTCATGACGGCGCTGCAATCGGCGCTGGACGGCCCCGAAGGCCTGGGCCTTGAGCAGCCTCTTGTGCTGCTGGCCGCTACCGGCGTCGCGAAAGCGGCCGCCGCTGCCGCGCCGGCCAGCTACCCGGGCGCGGGTCGGATCAACTTCGAGATCTCCAAAGATAAGCTGGAAGCGTCGATCCAAGGCTTCAACAAAGGTTACTACGACGACCCAAGCTTCGAGGTCTCGACCGAGTGGGTGCAGAACGAACTGAAACGCTGCCTCATCTCCACCAGCATGAACGACGAGATCACGAAGACGCTCTCCGAGGCGATCAAGAAGCACGAAGACCTGAACGGTGTGCTGGCTTGCCGCGGCGTCCCCGGCTCGGGGGGCAAAGCCCCTTTTCTTCACCATTCTTATAAAGATGCCGCCGCGCGCTCATCGGGTGGTGACCTCGATTCCGGATTCCTCGACATCCGCGAAATGCAGCAGCGTATGACGGTCAAAGCGGGACAGCTGGTCGTGGAAATCCGTTACGGCACGCCTCCGCTCATGGGCAAGAGCATCTACGGCGACGACGTGCCCGGCCCGGCCAACGACGACCTGATCATCCGGGTCGGCGAAGGCATCCAGCAACGCGACAACGGCCGTTTCTTCGCGACGGCGGACGGCATTCCGCTCGTCGAAGCCGAGGCGATCTCCCTGACCAAAGTTCTCGTCCACAACGGCGACGTCAACCTCCGCACCGGCAACATCCGCTTCGACGGACCGGTCGAAATCAAAGGCTCGATCGACAACGGCGCCATCGTCGAGACGACCGGCGACCTGATCGTTCACGGCACGATCCGCGGCGCCCAAGTCCATTGCCTAGGCACGCTGACGGTCAAATCAGGCATCACGACGGGCAACACCGGCAAAGTGCACTCGCGCGGCGACCTCCAGGCGGAGTTCATCGAGAACTCCAACATCGTCTGCGGGGGCAACCTCGTCGTCCA
>JAYVBB010000899.1:0-5182 GCA_043750715.1 Pseudomonadota bacterium
GCGCCGAGGGGGCCGCCCGAAGGCATCGGCTTCTCGTCGTCCGGGTCGAGGGTTTCGATGAAGCGGGTCTTCTTGGCTTTCACGGCAGCGAAAGTCGAAAGGTCCGGCTCCTGATCGCCCTTGGCGTGGCAACCGGAGTTCGCGCATGATTTGTCGATGAGCGTTTTGACTTTGCCTTCGTAGGTCACTTCGTCCGTGCCGGTACCGGTCCCAGTTCCAGTGCCTGAACCCGAGGCCGTGCCCGTATCGTCGCCGTCGGCCAACCAAAGTTCCGTGTCTTCTTCGTCGGCGGTCGAAGTCTTCTTGGAAGTCGAAGTCGACGTGCTCTTCTTCGTGCTCTTCTTCGTGCTCGTACTATCGCTGCAATTGTCGTCCTCCTCTTCCGCAGCGGCGCCGTTCTTTTTGGCGGGCTGTTTGGAGGAGCAGGCAACGCCGTTCACGATGAACGCAACGGCAACCAATGCGATGACACTAGATAGACGCGAAGAAGTCGATTTCAACACGGCGTGAACTCCTAAACCGTTAGAAGCCCTATCGGCGTCGTCTTTGAAAAAGTTAAGCCATTGAATCGATGGGTCTAATCTGCTACGGAGTCCGGAGACTTAGCGGTGAGCCTAAAAGGGGTAAATCCTTGCCTGAGTTACCAGAAGTCGAGTGTTTGACCCGGGCCCTCCGGGCGGTCCTGAAGGGCGGGACGATTCTCGAAGCGTCCTTTCTAAGGAAGGATCTCCGGGACCCCATCCCCATGGACGAGTTCCGCGCCGTGCTCGTCGGGGCGACGGTCGAGGACGTCTTCCGCCGTTCGAAGTACCTGCTCGTCAAGTCGAAGCGGGGCTTCGGCGTCTTCCACCTGGGCATGACCGGCGCCATCATCGAGCATGATGTGGCGGAACCGCAGGAAGCGCACACCCACGCCGTGTTCCGCTTCGTCAGCGCCAAAGGCAAAGAGAAGTATCTGCATTTCGTCGATCCGCGGCGTTTCGGCCGGATCGCGGCGCTTTCCGGCGATTCCTACGAAAACCATGCGTATTTCGTGGATCTCGGACCCGAGCCTTTGATCACGAAAGAGCTCGGCAAGCATTTGTTCGACACGAGCCGGGGCCGCAAAGCACCGGTGAAAGCATTCATCATGGATGCCTGTGTCGTCGTCGGCGTCGGCAACATCTATGCGAGCGAATCGCTATTCCGCGCCGGCATCCACCCCAAGCGGAAAGCGGGGCAGATCTCGCGCGAGCGGTACGACGTCCTGGCAAAGGAAATCCAGGCGACGCTCAAGGACGCCATTAAAGCCGGCGGCACGACGTTCAGCACCTACCGGAACTCGAACGGGAATCCCGGCCTTTTTGTGGTGAAGCTAAAAGTCTACGACCGTAAAAACGAGCCCTGCGAATCATGCGGCACGAAAATCCGGCAAATCACGCAGGCCGGACGCTCCACGTTCTTTTGCGCATTTTGTCAGTCATAAAAAGACTTAAAAAAGCCCCACCATTCCGACGCCCTTCGACCGCAACATAGAATAACTCAAAAACTTTTTATTAAAGCGACCCAAACTAATGTCGATGGGTGTTTTGTAAGTTTACTAAATGCCATCTGTTGAAACCACGAAATGGTTTCGCTCCTGGAACAAGGGGAAGGAGAAAGACATGGGACTTAGAATTAGAACGAACATTGCCTCGGTCAACTCGCAGCGGAACATGGAAATGTCCACTGCGGCCACCGGCGAGAACATGGCCAAGTTGTCTTCCGGCTACCGGATCAACAAGGCCGCGGACGACGCCGCGGGACTCGCCATTTCGGAGGGCATGAAAGGGCGCATCCGCTCGCTGTCACAAGCGAAGCGTAACGCCAGCGACGGCGTGTCGCTCGTGCAGGTCGCCGAGGGCAGCATGAATGAGGTTTCAAACATCCTCATCCGTCTGCGCGAATTGGCGACGCAAGCCGCTTCCGACACGATCGGAAACGTCGAGCGCGGCTACACCAACCGCGAATACGTGCAGCTGGTGAGCGAGGTCCAACGGATCTCCAACACCACGGAGTGGAACGGCGTGAAGCTGCTCTCCGGCCAGGAAGCGGTGGGCGACCCCACTCAATTCACGATTCACGTCGGCGCCGGTGACGGCTCCGTCGAAAATACCGACACGATCCGCATCGGCGTCGAGAACCTGAAAGTCAACGCCCAGGAAATGGGCCTCGGCATCGAGTCGGAAATCGGCCCGGTGAATCCGGAAGACGGCTTCTCCCGCGAAATCGCGGCGCAGAAACTGACGACCATCGACAAAGCGCTGTCGGGCATCGCTTCCAACCGCGCTTATCTCGGTGCGCAGCAAAGCCGCCTCGGTTCGACGATCAACAACTTGGGCGTTCAGATCGAGAACCTCAAGTCCGCCAACAGCCGGATCCGCGACGTGGACTTCGCCGAAGAATCGGCGTCCTTCACGCAGAATAAGATCCTGCAGCAAGCGGGTGCCTCGGTCCTCGCGCAAGCCAATCAGCTTCCGGAAGTGGCGCTCTCGCTCCTTCGCTGAAGCAACTTCTTAGGATCCCTCGGCCTCAGGGCGCGAGGGGTACCAAGATGACGTATCCGGTCTACTTTTGCGACCGGCAGACCCCCTTCCCCCGTTCCGGGAGGTCTGCCGGTTTCTTCTTTTTTTGCCATCCATATCAGATCTTTAAGATCGATCCGCCAATTTAGCGGGCATCCCTTTTTAGCGTGGCACAATGGTTGCTCTATACCCTTCAGGACGATTGAAGGGAGACCAAATATGATGTCTATCGTGACCCAAGAGGCGGCCTTCGCCAAAACGGCGGTGTCTTTCGAGCAAAACATGACCTTGGCCGACATCGAGAAGGCCGTGATCATCGAGACGCTCAAGCGCCAAAACTTCAATCGGACCCGTGCCGCCCGCGTTTTGGGCATCGGCATCCGGACCCTTCAGCGCAAGCTGAAGCAGTACCGCGCGGATCTCGGACTTCCTGTTTTGGCTGACGCGTAATCTGTCATAAACGGGACTTACGACGCCCGACCCCCGAGCTTGCACTCACCCGCATGGGTGCAAACAAGGAGGTCGGGCGTTTCATTTTGTCCCGTGTCGGCTGGTATGATGAACGGATGAATCAGCAGCAGGAGCAGGTGGTCGCTCAGCTTGCGGCGGCGTTTGACGGGGTCACGCTCGGCAACGGCGTCGGCCTTTGGCAAGCCCAGGAAATCGACGCTTACTCTTCTGCAGAAGCCATCGCCGCCGCCCGTAAAAGGGACGAGAAGAGCGACTGGCGCAAGCTGGCCGCAGAGGACTTGAATACTTGTTACTCCAGCCTGAGCTTCTTCGACGCAGAAGGCATGCGGTTTCATTTACCTGCTTTCCTCCTTGCGGAGCTGCGCGGGGGGTTCCGGTTCAGTGTGGTCTTCACGCTCGTCAGCGGATCGGACTATTCCGACAGGCAATTTTCGGCATTATCTGGTGCGCAGCGTAACGCTGTGCGTGGTTGGCTGGAGCATGTCGCCGAGAAAGACGGCTATGCAGATGACTTTGATGAAATTCTCCGGTCGCTCGAGGCGCGTTGGTTATACAATCCGTAAGGTAATGGCAAGGTTGCGGTTTTCTCCCCAAACCCTTGACTTGTTGAAGACAAAGGCCTTATAACCGGCCTCCATTTAGTGTTTCCGCCCGGTGTCGTCGATAGATTTAGGCCTGTAGCTCAGTTGGTTAGAGCGCTACCCTGATAAGGTAGAGGTCGGCAGTTCGAGTCTGCCCAGGCCTACCAATCCCCGATGAAAATCCTGCTGATCAATCACTACGCCGGTGGACCCCAGTACGGCATGGAATTCCGGCCCCACTATCTGGGCCGTGTTTGGGCTGGTCTGGGACACGACGTGACGGTCGTCGGAGCCAGCCATTCGCACCTGCGTCGGGTGAATCCCCCGCGCGCGATTCCCTGGGCGAAAGAAAAAGTCGACGGCGTCGCCTATCAGTGGCTTTGGACGCCCGCCTACACCGGCAGCGGCATGGGCCGAATCTTCAACATGATGGCTTTCGTCGGGACGCTGCTGCTGCTCGCGCCGTTCTATGCGCTGCAACGCCCTGGCGTCGTCATTGCGTCGTCCACCTACCCCATCGACATCTTCCCGGCGTGGCTGATCGCCCGCCTCTCCGGCGCGAAGCTCGTCTTCGAGCTCCACGACATCTGGCCGCTGTCGCCGAGAGAACTTGGTGGTTATTCCAAGTGGCATCCCTTCATCGTCATGATGGGATTAGGCGAGAAATTCGCCTACCGGACGGCCGACAAGGTCGTCTCGATCCTGCCCAAGGCCAAAGAGCATGCGTTGAGCGTCGGCATGAAGGCCGACCGCTTCGTCCACGTTCCCAACGGGATCTGGGAGGACGAATGGCAGGCGACTGTGCCTACGCCCGACGCCGTCGCGAAAGAAGTGCAAGCCTTGCGGCAAGAATTCCCCTTCGTCGTCGGCTATCTCGGCGGCCATTCCGTGTCCAACGCCTTGGAGTTCCTGGTGTCGTCTGCTCCCGAGCTCGAGGCCCAAGGCATCGGCGTCGTCTTAGTCGGCGACGGCAAGGACAAGGCCGCTTTGGAGGCGCAAACCAAGTCCCTCGGCGTCAAGAACGTCCGGTTCGTCGGTGCAGTCGCCAAGGCGTCGGTCCCGGAGACTTTGAGGCTGTTCGATGCTCTCTACCTTGGATTCCGTCGCCTTGGGCTCTACCGGTTCGGCGTCGGTCCCAACAAGCTCCTCGACTACATGATGGCGCAAAAACCAGTCATTTTCGGGATCGAAGCCGGCAACGATCTGGTCGCCGAGGCTGCCTGCGGCATTTCGATTCCGCCGGAAGACGCCGGTGCGATCGTGCGCGCGGCCCGAAAGCTCCGTGATCTCGCGCCCAACGAACGCCGGGAGATGGGTTTGGCAGGAGGGCGCTTCGTTCGTGAGAACCACGGCTACGGCGCGCTCGGGCGCCAGTTCCTCGACGCCGTAACTGGTCCCAAATCCTGAGAATCCTTATGGACGAGCAGGCAAAGCTCCTCCTATATTCAGTCGCTTAGGGAGGACAATCGCCATGGCAAACTTCGCTATCATCGGGGCTGGCGGCTACATTGCGCCGCGCCACATGCAAGCCATCAAAGACACCGGCAACCAGCTCGTCGCCGCGATGGACCCGAACGACTCGGTCGG
>JAYVBB010000900.1:0-3079 GCA_043750715.1 Pseudomonadota bacterium
TTGCCGAGGAGCTCGCGCTGGTGGCCCCGGCTGGTGGTGAGGTCGATCGCGATGCCGATGTTTTCGGGGATGATCTCGAAGAGGGACCGCGCGTTGGCAGAAAAGGGTTCCAGGGATCCGAGCTCCATCACGCCGTTCAACCGACCGTCAAAGAGGACGGGGATGGCTACGAGGAACCTGGGGGTGATCTCGCCCAGACTCGATTTGATCTTGAGGTAATAGTCTGACGGCACGTCGCTCAACTCGATCATCTTGCGTTCGGCCGCCGCCTGCCCGAGCAGCCCCTCATTGGGAGCAAACGTCTGGGCCGTGTCGCCCGAGCTGGAATACCCGTAAATCGCAACCCGGTTCAAAGACCTCTTCTCGTCGGCCAGATAGAACGAGCCGATTTTGGCGCCCACGAATTCCGCCATCTGCTTCAGCAGATTGTTGCAAAGATCTTCAGAAGATTGAACGCCCCGCATGGCTTCGTTGACCGCCGACAGCCCTTTGCGTAGCCAGGCCTCTGCTGCCAACTTCTCGCTCAACGCCTGAGCTGCAACCTCGTTGGTCTCGAAAGTCTTCTGCGCGGCTTGCAGCTGTTGGTTGAGATCTTGCGACTCGACGAGGAACCTTTGCTGGCGCCTGCGGCTCGTCGTGAGGTCGATCGCGATGCCGATGTTTTCCGGGATGATTTCGAAGAGCGAGCGCGCCGCGGAAGAAAAGGGTTCGAGGGAACCGAGCTCCATGACGCCGTTCAGGCGACCGTCGAAAAATACGGGAATGGCGACGAGAAAGCGGGGAGCGACCTCGCCCAGGCTCGACTTGATCTTAAGGTAGTAGTCGGGTGGCACGTCGCTCAACTCGAGCATCTTGCGTTCTGCGGCCGCCTGCCCGAGCAGCCCTTCGCTCAAGGCAAACGTCTGAGCTGCATCGCCCGAGCTGGAATAGCCGTAAATCGCGACGCGATTCAAGGTTCTCACTTCGTCGGCGAGATAGAACGAGCCGATCTTCGCTCCGACGAATTCCGCCATCTGCTTCAGCAGATTGCTACAGAGGTCCTCGGACGACTGCGCGCCCCGCATGGCTTCGTTGATAGCGGTCAGGCCCTTTCTCAGCCAAGCCTCCGCCGCAAGTTTTTCGCTCAAAGTTTGCGCGGCGAACTCGTTGTCCTCGAAAGTCTGCTTCGCCGTGATGAACTGACCGACGATGAAACCTACGGTCCAGAACGTGACGATGCCGAAGCATCGCGCCACCCAAGTTACGGAAGCGGCGCTGTCCGCCAGCGGCATGAAATGACCCGAGACGACCAGGACAGAGCAGAGAGCTGCCAGGACGTAAGGAAGGAGCGGCTTGCGGGAGTAAAGGCTGAAAGCGATGAGGAGGATGTCGAGAATCCAAATCGCCGTGCCTCCCGGCGGGACTCCGTCGAAGGCGCCGATGGCCAGGGCGATCGACACAAGGCCTGCAGCAAACGGCCAACTCTCTAGCCTCTTTGACCGACTAGACATCTCGGGACCTCCAGGGCAGCAGTCGGGCCGGAGTATGGTCCTAAACTAAGGTGATAGATAGAATTATAAAATGTTATGGAATTGCGCTGTATTTTCATTAGAAAGAGTGAATACATTCATGTCTCTTTATGGCATCAAGCTTTGGCGTTGGGCCAGAAAAATTCCCGTGGGGCTCGGAAGAACATCCGAACCACGCGCCGGCTGACGGGCCCCAAGAGGCCGCGCCGCACGTTTTGGGCGCGGGCCGCGACGACGAGGGCGAGGAAGAAGCTGACTCCGAAGTTCATGGCTCCGGTAAGCGCCACGCCGGAAGCGGCACGGGTGATCGCCTCGGCGTCGGCGGCGGGACCCAGCGTCACGACGGAAATCGCCAGGGCCGAAGACGAGAGGGTCACGTGGCGAACGTCGAGCGGAAAGCCGGTGAGGGCACCGACGAAGGGCGTCAGCGCCAAAAGTATCCCGAGCACGACGCTGCCGGCGAAGCCGGGCAGATGCTTCTCGAAAAAGCGCACCACTCTCGTCGTTCGTTCGGCGCCGAGCCAGAAGCGAAGGTAACGGCTGCCCTCCAGCCGTTGCGGCAGCTTGTGCAAGGCCACGGAGTTCTCGAGAGCCCCCGAGAGCAGGCTGGAAGCCCACAACAGGAAGCCTGTGAAAATGGCAAAAGGCACGGTCAACGTCGAGAGCGGGTCGAGGGAGAGCAAAGTCTTGTGCGCATAGGCTTGCGTGAAAATGGCAGCGCCCGACCACCGCCCGTAGAGCCAGGCCGCGCCGGCCGCCGTCGGAATCGCGACGCCGACGTTGCCGACCGCCGCCGCGAACTGCGAGCGGAAGGCGTCGCGAATGGTGGCGACGACTTCCCCGCTGTCGGTACTCCGCGCGAGTCCGGAGATCTTGCGAGCCAACGTCGAGGCAGTCATCGAAGGCTGCTTCGTGGCCAGGGTGAACTGGCAGAGATTCATGACCAGAAAGCTGCCCGCATAGTTGACGGTGTTCGCGAGAAGTCCCATCAGCGGCGGCAGGGTGAAGCGGGCGATCGCTGCTTTGATGATCGTCGTGCCGACGGTCAGCAGTCCCCCGCCACCGGCCGACACCAGCATCTGAAAGTATCCGGCCCGGTCGTGCACGATATAATGGTCGCCGGAATCGCCGGTGTGTTCGACGATGCGCCGCGACAGCAGGCGGATCTTGCCGCTGAACAGGCGCCCGAGGCGGTGGGCGTCGTGGCTCGTGCGGATCATCTCGGCTAGCAGGTTGCCGGCCGCCGTCTCCGGCTTCTCCTGCGCAGCCACAACGAGAAAGTCTCCCATGAGAAGCAGGCGTCGGAGCAGGAGCTCGACGCGCTCGAAGCGAAACACCAGGTCGACGCTGACACCGTGCGTTTCGAGATAGGAAAAGGCTTTTTCGGTGGCCGCCAGACACTCGCGGATCACTTCGAGCAAAGCCCCAAGCTCGTGCCGGTCCTCGGCGTGGACCCATTGGGAGCCATCCAGGCGGGGGTGCAGAAGCCGCACGGCCTCGAACAGCCGAAAGAATACCGACGTCGCGATGTCGCCCAGCGGCACCCGGCGCCGCATCTCCTGCTCCATGCC
>JAYVBB010000901.1:0-2999 GCA_043750715.1 Pseudomonadota bacterium
CCCTCGACGTCTTCGGCATCCCTCAAAGCGGACGATCGCCCTGAAGGTGCCTTCGGCAGCGCTTCGCCAAGGTTCGACAACCGCTCCTCCGAAGGCGGACTGCGCGGCACGGCCGACGGCAGTGGTACGTTTAAAATCAAAGGCGACTATCCGGAAACTCCGGATTTCCTGACTTCGCCGCCGCCCCAACCCGACATGACTGTCATTGGTCGCGGCCCGAGGGACGCGAAAGCCGTCGAAGCCGCGAGGGACTGGATGGACAAGATCGCCGTCTACATTTACGACGACATGAGCGACAATGACTTCAAGCTCTCGCCGACTCCTGCCGCTGTCTCGGAGCGTCGCCCCAGCAATTCGCGGTGGTACCACATGCCGTGGCTCCACACGGCGAATGCCTCCGCCGCAAAACCTGGCCGCGGCCGTGAAGGTTTTTGGGGGATGACGCGCGAAATGGACTTCAAGGGGCCCGTCATAAAATGGCCGAAAGTCCAAGGCAAGACCGCGATCGCGACCGACTGGGGTATCGGCTTTTACAACGAGCCGGGTGGTTACGCGATCGGTCAAGTCTTCCCTCCCGGCAACGTAGTGAACGAAAATTTCCGTTCGGCTAACGAGCAGGTGTTCCCGAAGGGAACCGTGTCCTTCAAGATTCTATTCACGACGGCCGACAACATCCCGTCACCCACCGGCGACAACATCGTCGATGGCGCCTTCGAAGTCACGGCCAACATCAACGGCGCCGGCAGCGTCACGCAAGCGAACGGCCCGCGCACCCCGACCAAAGTGCGGCACGTGCAAATGGACGTCGATCTGCGTTTCGGCGACGGTCCGGAAGACTGGATCTTCGGCACCTGGGTCTACGACAAACGTTCGCGCAACGACCCGAAAGTCTGGCAGGGCATGCGCCCCCTGGGCGTTCAATGGGGTCCGCGTCTCGAAGAATCGATCACTTTCTCGACCGACTTCGAGTCGAACGGATACCGCGCCGCCAACGAGAACAACAGCCGACTGAACGGCCCGGCAGACAACCCCCTTTCTAGCTGCCTTTCGTGTCACTCGCGCGCGCAATGGCCGGAACCAGGCAACCGCGCGCCGTTTGCCCCGTTCTCTCTTAACGATCAAAAGCTGGCTTGCCTCCTCCACGACTGGAAAGGCGAAGAAGCCTGCGGCATTCCCTGCGAAGCCGGCAATTGCATTCCGGGCGGCGGCAAGCCGCTGGTTCCTGGTTCGGTCAGCCTCGACTACAGCATGCAAATGGCGCTCGCCATGCGAAACCGCGAGATCACTGTGGGAGGCAACCAATGAAGCTCACGAACGGTCTACTTCTGGCGTCCATCCTCAGCTTCTCGGCGTCCACGGCTTTCGCCAGCGGCGGTCCCGTTGACGAGCTCAATCTAAAGTGCAAATCGTCGACCGGGCAGTTGGTCGTGGTGCGCCTCGGCCAGGCCTACAGCTCAGAAACGACGGGCGACGCGCTCGTCTATTCGAAAGACGTAGTGCAAAGCCAAATGGTCACGTCGCTCGAACAATGCGTGACGGCCAGCAACGCGCAAATCGAGCCGGCGGTCGACTCCGACCTCGCGTCGAACGAAGAGCTGACGGTGTGCGGCAGTCGCGAGCACAAGGGCGACAAGCTGAGCATCCACGCGAACAAAAAGGGCTACCGCCTGATCGCTTGGCGGAACGGCGGCGCCCCGATGATCCGTTTGACCAAGGACGGTAAACCCGTCTTTGGCGACGTGACATGCACGGAAGATCCTCGGTAAGTCTCGACTTCTCCTCAAGATTTCGTCCAAACTTGGGCTTTTCCTAAGGCTGACGCGCCGTTGCGCCGAAGCACCTCCGAACTCTCCGGAGGTCTTTGACCATGCGCTTCGTGCTTTTCGTCGGACTGACTGCGTCGCTCGTCGGCTGCAAGTTAACGCAAGGCGACAACGGCTCGGCGCTGCGGGACGTCGAATCCGGCGCCGCTGAAGCGCCGGCCGTTCCGTTCGACCTCTCCCTCAAAGAAAATCATCTGCCGGCCGACCCGGCCTATCAAACGCTCGCCGACACCGGGTACTACGCGGAAGACGGCACGTCGCTGAATCCGGCGCTGCGCAGCTTCTCCCCGCAATATCCGCTGTGGAGCGACGGCCTGAAGAAGAAGAGATGGATCCTGCTGCCGGCCGGCGAGAAAATCGACACGAGCATCAAAGGTACTATGGACGCATGGGTTTTTCCGGTCGGCACCAAATTCTTCAAAGAGTTCTCGGCGCTGAAACCTGACGGCTCGCAGCACAAAGTCGAAACGCGTATGATCGAGAAGATGGGCGACGGCCGCTGGGGCTACGTCACGTTCCTTTGGAACGACAGTCAAGACGTCGCGACCCGAGCCCAGAACGACAAAACCATACGCAACGTCTATCCGCTGTCGGAAACTGTCAAACACGACGTCCCGAGCTTCAGCAACTGCGTGTTCTGCCACACCAACAACCAGGATCCGGTACTCGGCTTCACCGCGCTTCAGCTGTCGGACGACCGAGACCCGAATGCCCCGCACTCCGACTCGGCTAGTGCGACGACTATCAGCACGCTCGTCAAAGAAAACCTGCTGACGGAAGCCCCGCGGCAAATGCCGACAGTCAGAGCTGCCACGGCACTCGAACGCACCGCGCTCGGCTATTTGAACGGCAACTGTGGCAGCTGCCATAGCTTCAAGGCCCGCGCAGGCCAATACAGCATGGACTTCCGCTATCGCTTACTAAAAGACGAGGCCGGCGAGGCGCAAGACTCTGCCAAGCGCCTGCACGATGCCGCAAACGACACCATCAGCCAGGAGTACAAGCTCCCGGGGACGGTTTGGCCGGCCGTGAACTATGCCGTAGTCGAAGGTCACCCGGAACTTTCGTCCCTGATCGACCGCATCAAGCAGCGCGGCTCTCGCTTCAACATGCCGAAGGTCGGCTCCAAGATTCCGGACCGGGAAGCCATCGAACTGCTCGAAAAATGGATCGCAT
>JAYVBB010000902.1:0-4686 GCA_043750715.1 Pseudomonadota bacterium
TTTGGACGGGCAAGTACATCGCTCAGACCGATGGCAATTGCATCTTCGACCCCGAACAAGGCAAGGCTTACTCCTTGCCTCAGCTTCCAACCGAAATCGCCGTGGAAGCACCGATGGGCGTTGTCGCCGGATTCGCCGTGCAAGGCGAACGCGCCGTTTGGACGGGCAAGGAGCTGCTGACTTTCGGCGGTTCGTACACGGCCTCCGAGGTGCTGCCGGACTGTCCCGAGGGGGCTCCCTGTGCCGGCCCGGCCAAGTACGAGGGCGCTGCTCTCGGCGCGCGTTTTACCCTCGAATAACAGGCCATCAAATTGTTTTCGCTGGGCTCCTCCGACTACTTCGCCTAGACTCGACCGCATGCTGACGAAGGAATGGGCTATCGCCGTTTTGCTTTGGAGCGCCTTGGTCGCTCCGGCACTCGCGTCGCCGATGTCGCCCGTCCCGGAAGGATTCAAGGACGACGACCTGGACGAGGTCGACGACGTCGTCGACGACGACGACATCCTGCCGCGGAGCTCAGCCGGCGAGTCCGAGGTCGAATCCCGGATGACCCGGATCAACCGCTCGCAGGAGAGGGAGCTCCAGCTCTCGTACGACGAGATCCGCGCCCAGCACAACTATGTCGGCGCCGTCGCCCTCGGAAGCAGCAAGCCTTGGCAAGCATACGACGTCGAGCTCGGCTTCATCATCAGCCCCGACCGCGTCGGCACGGTCTTCGCGGGCGGCGGGCCGCAGCGCTTCGAAGGCGTCGTCGAGGAAAAGTCGTACGACACCCGCCTCGACGCCCGGACCTTCGGCACGACTTACCGCTACTTCTTCCACAAGATCGACGGCCTTTCCGCGGAAGCGCTCCTCGGCTACGCGCAGTGGGACGGGAGGGTTTCGCCGCACGGCTCCGACGACAGCGACGACGAGATCACCGACGCCTCGGAAAAGCTGAGCTCGTCGTTCCACGCCACGGGCTTTTTCGGCAGCGTCAGCTCGGCCGCCAGCTGGTTCTGGGATTCCGGCGTCTACGTCGAGTGGACGCTCGTCGGCATCACGGCCGGAAGGGTTCAGACGATGGACTTCACGCGCGACTCCGACATCGTCGACAAGGCGGTGCGCCGGGACCTGCAGCGCGCCGCGTTTTTCGGCCTGAACAACGTCAAGATCGGGATGCTCTTTTGATGGCGCGCATCGACCCTTCGCTCAAATCCCAAGTCGACCGCGAAATCGAGAACGTCCTGGAAGAAGTGCGGGCCTTCCGTCACGACCGGCACCAGAACCCCGAGCTGACCTGGAAGGAGCACGACACGGCGAAGGCCGTAGCGGCACGCCTGAAAAAGCTCGGCGGCATGCAGATCCAGGAAGGCGTCGGCCGCCTCGGCATCACCGCCGTCATCGAAGGCGAAGGGGGTCCCGGCCCGACGGTGGGACTCAGGGCCGACATGGACGCTCTGCCCGTCCGCGAGACGACCGGAAAGTCGTACGCCTCGTGCAAGGACGGCGTCATGCACGCCTGCGGCCACGACGGCCACATGGCGAATCTCCTCGGCAGCGCGATGGTGCTCCTCAAGCTGAAAAAACACCTCAAAGGCCGGGTGAAGCTGATCTTCCAGCCGGCGGAGGAGGGTGGGGCAGGGGCCAACGTCATGTGCGAGGACGGCGCCCTGAAGAATCCCGACGTCGACGTCATCTTCGGCCTCCACGGCTGGCCCGAGCTCGCCTGCGGCAAGGTCGTCATCCGCTCCGGGCCGCTTCTGGCCAACACCAGCGAAATCAAGATCGGGATCCGCGGCACGGGCTGCCACGCGGCGCTGCCGCACCTCGGCACCGACCAGGTCCTGATTGCCGCGCGCATCGTCGACGCGCTGCAAAGCATTTCCTCCCGCTTCGTCTCGCCGACCGATCCGGTCGCCGTCTCGATCACGAAAATCCACGGCGGCACGACGACCAACGTCATCCCGCCCTTCGTCGAGATGGAAGGCACGCTTCGCGCCATGACGGAGGCGACGCGGGACCGCTGCGCCGCCCAAATCCGGAAGATCGCCACGAGCATCGCCGAGACCCACGGCGCCCACGCCGACGTCGAGATCCGCTACAATTATCCGGCGACGGTGAACGAAGACCGCGCCACGGCCTTCCTCGAGGAAATAGGCACCGACGTCCTACCTGCGGGCGCCATCGGTCGTCTGGCTTCGCCGACGATGGGCGGCGAGGACTTCGCCTATTTCCTGCAGCGGATTCCCGGATCCTATTTTTTCCTGGGCATGGACGACGGCCGGCCGGGTGGCTATCCGTCGCTGCATCATCCGGCTTACGACTTCAACGACCAGGCGCTGCCTGTCGGCATGCGCATGTTCGTGCACGCCGCCCTCGGCTACGCCGCCTTTCGAAGATAAGTTTGGGACGCTCGACGGTCCCCAAACTCATGAGAAAGGGGACAGTCGAGCATCCCCAAGCAGTCGGCTCATTCCACGGCATCCGAAAGAGTGCACGTCCGCGGATCGAGAGCTACGCCAAGCGGCGTGACGCCTTCCACGGGCTCGCCTTCGTAGACCGACATCTTGCCGGCCTTCATCTGCACGGCGAGCAGCTTCTTCGTCGCGGTCGACGGCTCGGTGTAGACGACTTTGTAGCAGAGGACGCCCGGCTCGCAACCGGCCGCTTCGGCCACCGTCAGCGCGTAGGGTTGTAGCATCGAGCTACCGTCCGGCTTGATGGTGACTTTGAATTTGTCGATCGAGGCGTGGATCTTGCCGCCATCTTTGACGGCGAGCTTCAGGTCGGAGAACTGGTAGGAGCGCTGGATGCCGTCGGCGGACGGGGAGGCAGCCATCGCATCGTTGCACGCCATGGCTTTGAACGTCATCGCCTCTTCCGTCACGGGAACGGCCATCTGCTGCTTCACCCAGGCCAGACCTTTCGCTCCGGCCGGGCCGGAGAGCGCCGTGAAGACGGAGTAGCCTTTGGGGCTGCCCGAGTTGACGCCGACGATCTTTTTCTCGCCGCCGACGGTACGGTAAACGGGGCCGCCGCTGTCGCCGTGGCAGGTGCTCCGGTAGCCATCGGCTTCCGACTGGGCCCGCCAGGAGACGAGCGCGCCTTTGGCCAGCGCCAAGGGAATCTGCGCGTACTTGAGGCGCATCAGGGGATTGGCTTCCTCCGTCTCCTGCTCGCAGCCGTAGCCGCCGATGGTGACGGTCTGGCCGACGACGAGCGGGGCGTCGTCGAAGGTCACGACCGGCAGCTCCGGCGTGTCTTCGGCGACGGTGACGAGCGCGAGGTCGACGGACGTCGGAGCGACCTCAGCCTGCGGCGTCGCCGCGTCAGGCGCGAGTTTGACGTAGTCCTTCATCAGAGTCGCGTAGTCGAAGCCCGGATAACCGGTCGCCGACGTGATCGTCACGGGTTCGAGCTTGCCCTTCTCGAGGCTGATGCCGACGAGGATGCTCGCCTTGCTTCCGGGCACCATCTCGAACGACGGCCGGCTCAGCTCGTTCTGATAAAGGCAGTGCGCCGCCATCAGGAACTGCTTCGAGCCGATCTTCGCCGCCGTGCAGTGCTGGAAGTACACCGAGGCGGGGTATTCGCCCTCGTTCACCGCGTCGCCGCCGATGAACTTGACGTCGCTTTCGTTGTTGGCATGAACCGCCCGGCAGCCGGCAAAGGCAGCGCAAGCGGTCACCAGGACCCGGAGATTCAGGGAATTTTTACTCATGGAAATATGATACCTGTGCCCTCGAAGATACGTCAAAATCCTGTACATCCCCCGGAAACTATGGGGAATTTAGCCTTCATGGCTGGCCGCTCGCTTGCAACGTATGCAGCAATATCCGAAGTCGAGCGTCCAAAAGGGACGCCCCGTCCGTACACAACCTGAGGACACGCCCCATGTACGAGCCTTGGAGCCAGGAGCCGACCATGAAGGACCGCGCCGCCCAGTGGAGTGAAAACACCATGCTGACGCTCACCATCCTCAAGGAGTTGGTGCTCGGAGTCGTGCACCTGTTCCTCGATCAAGCCGCGAAAAAGCCGCCGTACGGTTGAGCCCGCCGCCTTACTTCTTCGCCTTCTTCTGCTGCTTCCTGACTTGACCCCTGCGACCCGTGGCCGCATCGGTGGGCACCGCGCTGGCGGGTGCGCCAGCTGCGTTGGCGTCGGCCGTCGACGTCAGCGCCGGCTTGAACAGCGGCATCTTCAGGTGCAAACCGAAGAAGAAGAAGAGGCCGATCAGGATGAACGGGATGCTGAGCATCTGGCCCATGTTCAGGGTCATGCCCTTTTCGAAGTCGACCTGGTCTTCTTTGAAGAACTCGATGCAGAGGCGGAAGCTGTAGCCGAGCCAGAGCACGAGGCCGAACATCCGCCCGTCGCGCGGCTTGCGGTTCGCCCCGCGATAAATCGCGTATTCGATCGCGGCGATCGTCAGGTATCCCGCCGCTTCATAGAGCTGCGTCGGGTGGCGCGGCACCATGTCGACTTTTTTGAAGACGACCGCCCACGGCACGTCCGTCGGGTGGCCGATGATCTCGGAGTTGAAGAAGTTGCCGATCCGGATCAGACCGCCGGTGATCATGCCGTTCACCGTCATGCGGTCGGCGACCCAGAACCAGGACAGCTCGCGGTAGCGGCGCACGAAGAGGACCAGCGCGATCATCACGCCGAGATAGCCGCCGTGGCTCGCGAGGCCGCCTTCCCAGA
>JAYVBB010000903.1:0-3906 GCA_043750715.1 Pseudomonadota bacterium
CGAAGAGGCCCATGGAGGCGAAGACGGTCGCGGCGTCCAGCTGGTGGCCGAGCGCCACGTAAGTGCCGAAAGCGGAGACGCTCACGAGCGTGCTCGCGCTGACGTAGAAGAGCAGCGACAGCGCCCGGGCGAAAGCCAGCCTCCGGCGGGCGCCGACTTCCTGGTCCCGGATCTTCCCGATGTCGTCGAGCACCCGGCCGCCCCAGGCGAAGAATTTGACGATACGAATGCCGCTCAGCACCTGGGAGACCTGGGAGACGCGGCGGTCGCGGTGGGCCATGATCTCGTCTTCGAGCGAGGTGAAGCGCTTGGCGATGCGCTTGGTCAATGGCGAGAGGACGACCATCAAGGCCAGTGCCGCCAAGGTCGCGATGCCCAAAAATTGAAACAGCAGCGACGTCACGGTTGCGATCAAGAGAATCGAGTAGCTGAGCTCAACGGCAACCCACGTGAACTCGGCGACGGCGTCCGTATCGGTGCCCATGTAATTGACGACGTCGCCGATGGGCGTCTTCAGGCGCGACGCGCGGTTGAGCTCCAAGGCATGCCGATAAATCCGGTCGTTCATGCCGTTCATGATCATCTGGGTCGAGGAGATCGCCGCGTAAATATAGTGCTGGAAGGAGAGGGCCTCTCCAATGCTAGCGAGGCAAAGAGCCAACGCGATCGCGAAGGCGAGGGGAGCCCCACCGGTCGCAGCGTCGCCCGTCTGGATCAGCAGGATCAGGCGGTGGACGAGCAAGGGGCCGACGACGCCCGACACGCCGCAAATGAGCATCATCGCCGCCATACGCCGCAGCGAGGGCCGCATGACCCAAAGCACGCGGAAGAGAAACTTCCACGGCCCGTCGAGGGGCAGCGTGGCGAATCCCGGGTCGACGTGTCGCGGGTCGAGATGCCGCGGCAGCGGCGGCATGTCGAGTTGCTGGAGGATTTTCGTCCTGCCGCGGCGTATCAGCGGCGTGACATGTTGGAACAAAAGGCCTGACCAGGCCTTTTTCAAGGGACCTAGCATGGATTCTACCTCGTGAGGGGGACGCCGGAGCGTCGCGCGTGAACCGGGGATTTAGGCTGCGGGTTCCTGGGAGATCTTCATGGCGGGTTCCTCCCCACGGTGGGTGCCTCGGTTCATCCGAAGATAGGTCGCCAATATAGCTCATGACAGGACGCCAAATCAATGTTCCATTGGCCGTCCTATGCTTGGCGCTTTTTTAGCAGTGTTCTGTGCCTTCACCTGGTCGGTGTCGGTGATTCTCTTCAAGAAATCAGGAGAGGGTCTGCATCCCGTATTGCTGAATCTCCTGAAAAACAGCATCGCGCTGGTGCTGATCATCCCTACGATCCTCGTGATGGACGGCGCCACCTTGCCGGATCTGGCGCCGGCGCAGTGGGGCACCCTTCTCTTCAGCGGGCTGCTCGGGATCGGCATCGCGGATGCCATGGTCCTCAAGTCGCTGCGTGAAATCGGCGCCTCGCGGATCGCCATCGTCGAATGCACTTATTCGCCATTCGTCATGTCGCTTTCGATCCTGTTTCTCGGGGAAGCTCTGACGGGCGCGCGCATCGTCGGCGCCTTGTTCGTGGCCGGCGCCATCCTCTGCGTTTCGCTGAAGCCTGAAGTTTCCGAAATTTCGCCCCAAAAGATCCTAAGAGGCATGCTTTGGGGGGTGGCGGGACTCTTTTCGATGGCAGCCGGCATAGTCATGATCAAGCCGCTCTTCGTGCACGTCCCTTTGTTCTGGCTGATCGGCATCCGGCTTTTTGCCGGCGTCGCCGCGTCTATCGTGATTTTCATGGGACTCAGAAACAAAGCCACGCTGCTCGGCGACCTGAAACGAGTCGAGCGGAAGGCGCTCGTCGCGACGGCATGCGTGCTCAGCACGTACGTGTCGATGATGCTCTGGGTCGCGGGCTACAAGTTCAACGACGCCACGGTTGCCGCGGTCCTCAACCAGACGTCGACCATCTTCACGGTAGTGCTCGCCGCGTTGATTCTGAAAGAGCGCTTCACGCCCCTCAAGGTCGTCGGCACCGCCCTCGCACTCGCGGGCGTCGTGATCATCACGGTCGGCTAGCCCCGTCATGCCCATGCGCGCGCAGCGGCCACCGTCATGCCCAGGCGCGGCGCAGCCGAGCCGCTGGGCATCTAGGGAATACTCCTATCGCACTGATCGGCCGCGCCTTGCCAATTCGTCACCAGGATCTTGCCGTCCCTGTCGGTCGTGAAGTCGACCCGGCAGGTGCGTGACGTCGTCTGCCCGCTCTCACCGGCACCGGTCGTGATCACGGCCATGCGCTCGTAGGAGAGGACCAGGCCTCCATCCTTCTTTTGATAGGTGCCCGTCGGGGCTCCCCAGTTGGCCGCCAGCGCATCGGCGTCCTTTCCGACCCAGACGCCGAGCCTCTGGTCGAGCTCCTCGGCCGTGACGCAGGCCAGGAGAAACAGAGGTGCCAGGAAGCTGAAAGCCTTGCTGCTCATGCCGTAGAGTCTGCCCGAACTCCCGGGAACTGCAAGACTATAAGGCTATTGTAAGAATTTGCGCCTTATCATTGATTATATGGAAGATTTGTATTAGTTTAGCCCCCTTTCTATGGGGATCTAATGTCCAAACGTTGCGGTTACATCGCGCTTCTAGGGCGTCCGAATGCGGGCAAAAGCACGCTGCTGAATTCGCTCGTCGGCGACAAAGTCGCCGTCGTCAGCCGTAAACCCCAGACCACGAGGAACCGGATTCTCGGCGTGGTGATGGCGGGCGACGCGCAAGTCCTCGTCCTCGATACGCCCGGCGTTCACCGGGACGAAGGCCTGGGTCTTCTCAACGAGAAGATGAACAAAGTCGCGATGCGTGTGGCGAAAGAAGGCGATCTCATCGTCTACCTCGTCGACCCGAAAGCCGGCTTCACGTCCGAAGACTCGACGTTCTTCAAGCGGATCCTCGAAGCGACCACCGCGTCTTTCTTGATCGTCATGACGAAGGGCGACTCGTTGAAAGGCGCCGAGATGGCGACCCTCCACAACGACCTCGGCCGCCAGCTGGAAGAATTCTTCTCCAACTCCGGCCACCCCGAGTGGATCGAACGCTGCCACAGCGACCACGTCCTCGAAGTCTCCGCCAAGCGCCCCGAAGAAGTGAAGAAGCTCAAAGCCTACCTTGCGGCCGCGATGCCGGAAGGCCCTTGGATGTTCCCAGAAGACGACCTGACCGACATGCCGCGCAACTTCATCGTCGGCGAGCTGATCCGCGAGCAGATCTTCCGCCAGCTCAGCCAGGAGCTGCCCTACCAGACGGCGGTGAAAGTCCTCGAGCTGAAGATGAAAAAAGACATGGTCGTCGTCGTCGCGGAAGTGATCGTCGAACGGAACAGCCAAAAAGGCATCGTCGTCGGCGAAGGCGGGCGCCAGATCAAGGCGATCGGCACTTTCGCGCGCGAAGCGCTGGAAAAGCACTTCGGCCAAAAGGTCTTCCTCGACCTCAGAGTCGCCGTCAACGAAGGCTGGACGTCAGACGCCCGCCTGATGGCCGAGCTCACTCACTTGGGTGGCGAGACCTAACAATTCGCGCGATCGACCCGTTTGACTCACGGCACTTCGGCTGAGTAAGCTTCTTTCATGGTCCACCTTCCCGCATCGCCACCTCAGACGAGTCCCGACACCCTAGCGGTGCGGAATCTCAAGGCGGCAAGCGAGCTCTTGGATTTTGCCTACCAAGTAATATTTCACCAGCTCCGCCTCAAACATCCGGAGCATAGTGACGAGCAGATTCGCAAAGAAGCCCTGCGTCAAATCGAGCAAGCCGGCAGGTAGTTCGTGAAAACTCTCCTCGAAACCATCCAAGACGTCTTGAAAAAGCTCGAAGCGTCACCCATCGATTACATGGTCGTTGGATCCGTCGCGTCGATCATGTA
>JAYVBB010000904.1:0-2765 GCA_043750715.1 Pseudomonadota bacterium
GGGGCTTGCTTGGCGCAGCCGAGCGTGCCGAACATCTGATCTTCCCGGGAAGCCGCGCCTTTCGCAAAGACGTAGTCAGGCGAGCTCTGGGGCAACCCCATGCTGATGGACGCCACCCAAGCCTTCGCTTCGGCTTTGTCGTCGCAAGCAGCACCCGGGTTTACGATGCGGCGGAGGTCCCGGTTGAAGTAGTCGACAAGGGCTGCGGTTTCCGTGACGGTCCTTAGGCCGATGATCGGCTTGCCGTGGGAATAGCCGAAGTTCCGAAGAGCGACGCCGATGACGCCTTCTCCCGTGCCTTGCGGGGCCGGAGGCAAGAACGTGCCGACGGGAAAGCCGGAGACTCCGACCGGAACTTTGTAACGTGAGGCCGCGGCGGAGGCGATGTTCAGGTCGCCGAGCTCCCGGAACGCCTGGGAAGTGCCGTGACAGGTGACGCAGTCGTTGACGAAGAAGTGCGTCGACTCCGGGTCGTCCTTCTTCATCATGTCGACTAATGCGGAATCCTGCGGCGTGTCGATCCGGCTGCCGTCGAAGATGATCAGGTTGTCGAACACCGGCGTGTTGCGGGTCGGCTGGGGATCCATGCGCCACGTGCGACGATTCGCGTTGCTCGTGATGATGAAACCTTTCTTCGCGCTGGACCCGACAAGCGGGCCGGCGGTGTAGGTCGCCTCCACGCGCGGATCGGACACGCCACCGCCGAGTACGACGTCATACTGCACGCCGTTGATCACTTTCTCGCGGATGGCCGCCATGACCTGCGGGCTGTTGAACTTGTGGAGGACGGTCGAAAGGTAGTCGACGAGCGCCTGGGCTCCCGGGCCGCTTTGCGCCGAATCCTGGTTGCCCGCGGCTTCCGCTTGCAGGCCCGGGTGAGGCTGCAGCAGGTAGCCGGTGGTGTCGACGCCGGTCACGTCCTGGAGCTTCCTCTTCAAGCCCTGGACGTCGGCCTGCAGCGTGTCGTTCATCACGCCGGCGCCGCCGTTGAGCGTGAAAACCATGTGAATCGTAGATTCCTTGATCGTCTTTTTGTCTGCGCTGACCGGTTGCAGAATCAGCCGGATTTGCGTTTGGCAGGCGGCGAGCGTGAACTTGTTCGCTCCGAAAATGTCCGCGATCTCCTGATTGATCTGCGTCGTGATGCCTGCGATGACCGTCTGGGACAGCGGGTTCTGATAGTTCGTGCGCGCCTTGTCGACAGCCAGCGACGGGGCGCAGGGGTCGATCCGGAACGACGTGATCACGAAGGATTCGTGTTCGAAATCCGAGACGTCCTTGACTGTGAACGGCGTCTTGAGCGAGGTGGGCTTCTGGCCGAAGTTCTGCTGATCAGCGGTAGCGGCGACGAGCGAGTCGTACACCGACTTCGTCAGGATCGCGGTCGTGCCGCCGTCGTCGAAGGGGCGCAGCCGGTTTCGTGCGCGCAGATCGCTCCAGGTCGCGGCAACCCGGATCTCCGGATAGATTTGGCCAGCCGCGTTCCTCGGCAGGAGATAGGAGAGGTCGTTGACGTCGACCGCAATCTCGTTCGGGTTCGAAGCGTTGGTCAGGATCTGGCTGCCGTTATTGTCCACGCGGGGCTTGCAAGCAAAGACAGTGCCCGCTCCGAGCAGACCGATGACGACGGAGGAACGAAGCATGGGAGCGGTCCTTTTCATTTAGCGTACGTCGCGCAGGCCGCAGCAGGGGAGAGGTCATCAATGTCCTGGCACGCCCCTCCCTTTACACGAACGGCGTAGACTCGCGTGGCTCCCGCTGCGGAGGTCACGGTCGTGCAATTGGACGAGGCGTTGACGGCTGCTACGAAATTCCCGCCACACGTGTCGTGCTGGTAGAACATGGTGTAGCTCGCGGAGCCAGCACCCTTGGTGCGTTCGCAGATGAGCGCCGCGTTACCCGGGGTGGGGTCAGGACTCAAGCCCAGGCACTGGCCTTCGAGACGCACGCGCGTGATCGACGCTTTACCAACCTTGCTGCAGTCGGTATTGGTGCCGACGCGTACGGCTGCCGTACCGGTGCAGCTATCGTTATCAAAGAGTTCGACGGGGGCGCCGGCTAGCTTTTTCGCCTTGGCCCAACCGGATTGGAGCGACAAGCAGCCACTCAAGCGGGGTTTGGCGTCGGCACCGGCCGGCACCTCGCACAGCTCCGTCGCGCTCATCGAGAGGGTCAGGGGCGCGCCGTCCATCGTGACTTTGATCTGGCTCAGACGATTCGCATCCGCGACGTAGGTCCAGGTGCCGAGCGTCAGCTCCGGAGCATTGGTGCCTTGTTGCTGCGACATGACCGCCTGGCCCATTTTGGCGAGCGTCAGAGTCATGGGTCCAGAGGTGCCTTGTCCCTCGAAGCTCATCTGGCTGAAGATCGGGCTCTGCTGGGCGCCGACTTTGGGGGTGTTGGAGCCGTCGCCGCGCGTACCTAGCGCCGTGTTGCCGGTCACTTTCGGTGTGCAACCGGCGGCTGCGAACAGCGCGTCTTCACGGGAGGCGGTGCCTTTGGCGAATACGTACGCGGGATTGCCTTCCGAAGAACCCATGCCAATGGCGGCGATCCAGGCTTTTTGTTCCGACGCAGGGTCACAGGATGCGCCCGGGTTGTTGATGCGGCGGAGGTCGCGGTTGAAGTAGTCGGCCAGCGCTGCCGTCTCGGTGACGGTACGGAGGCCGATGACCGGTTGGCCGTGCGAGTAACCGAAGTTGCGGAGTGCGACGCCGACCACGTCGCCCTTGTTCGGCGCAGAACCCTTTGCGGGCCCGCCTTCG
>JAYVBB010000905.1:0-9571 GCA_043750715.1 Pseudomonadota bacterium
GCGAAGGTCTACGGCGAGAGTTTCAACGACGAGAGAAGGAAGTTCTACCGCGACCGCCTCGAATACGAGCTCAACGTCATCGCCGGCATGGGCTTTCCCGGCTACTTCCTGATCGTCCAGGACTTCATCAACTGGGCCAAAGCTCAGGGCATTCCCGTCGGCCCCGGCCGGGGCTCGGGCGCCGGCTCGCTCGTCGCGTACGCGCTCCGGATCACGGACCTCGACCCGATTCCTTACAATTTGCTGTTCGAGCGCTTCCTGAACCCGGACCGGGTCTCGATGCCCGACTTCGACGTCGACTTCTGCCAGGACCGCCGCGACGAGGTCATCCGCTACGTCATCAAGAAGTACGGCGAGAACAACGTCGCCCAGATCTCGACCTTCGGCAAAATGAACGCGAAGGCCGTCGTACGCGACGTCGGGCGCGTCCTCGAGCTCGGCTACGGCCGCGTCGACCGGATCGCCAAGCTGATCCCGGACGAGATCGGCATCTCGCTCGACGACGCGATCGCCAAGGAGCCGAAGATATCCGAGGAGGCGGCGCGCGACGAAGCGGTAGCCGACTTGCTGCGTCTGGCGAAAGAGCTCGAGGGCCTGAACCGCCACTGCTCGGTGCACCCTGCCGGCATCGTCATGTCGGACGGGCCGATGACCGACTACGTGCCGGTCTACACGGCCGAGTCGACCGAAGGTCTGATCACTCAATACGAAATGAAAATGGCGGAAAAGGTCGGGCTGGTGAAGTTCGACTTCCTCGGCCTGAAGACCCTGACCGTCATCCAGAAAGCCGTAGAGTTGATCCGGCGCGAGAAGCACAAGACCTTCGACATCTCGCTGATACCGATGAACGACGGTCGCGTGTACAAGATGATCACCGACGGCCACACCGTCGGGGTCTTCCAGCTCGAATCGAGCGGCATGCGCAACCTCGTGATGAAGCTCAAGCCGAGCTGCTTCGAGGACGTCATCGCCTTGGTCGCCCTGTTCCGCCCGGGTCCGCTCGGCTCGGGCATGGTCGACGACTTCATCGAATGCAAGCACGGCAGGAAGCCGATCAACTACCCGCTGCCCCAGCTCGAAGGCACGCTCAAAGAGACCTACGGCGTCATCCTGTACCAGGAACAGGTGATGAAGGTTGCCGGCGAGCTCGCCAGCTACTCGCTCGGCGAGGCCGACCTGCTCCGCCGCGCGATGGGCAAGAAGATCGCCTCCGAGATGGAGAAGCAGAAGAGCCGCTTCATCGACGGCGCGGTGAAGAACGGCGTTCTCGAGGAAAAAGCCTCCGAGATCTTCGACCTGATGGCCGAATTCGCCAACTACGGTTTCAACAAGAGTCACTCGGCCGCTTACGGCCTGATTGCCTATCAGACGGCATTTCTCAAAGCGCATTTCCCCGAAGAGTTCATAGCCGCGATCATGACGTGCGACCTGGACAACACGAAGAAGATCGTCCGCTATGCCGACGAGTGCCGCCGCATGCGCATCGAGCTGCTGCCGCCGAGCGTCAATCGCTCGATCATGGAATTCGCCGTGCTGACGAAGGGCAAGCTCGACTTCGGACTGTCGGCGATCAAAGGCATCGGCTCGCAGGCGATCCAGCCGCTCCTCGACGCCCGCAAGGCCGGGCCTTTCGCGTCGCTCGCCGATCTCGCGCGCCGCTGCAACCTGACCCAGGTCGGCAAGAAGACGCTGGAGCTCCTCTGCCAGGCGGGTGCCCTGGACCTGTTCGGCATCGCCCGCCCGAAGCTCATGGAGCTCCTCGGCGAGGTGGTGAAGTTCAGCGAAGACTGCCACGATGCGAAAAGTTCCGGCCAAAAGGGTCTCTTCGACGACGCCCCCGTCGACTCGCAGTCGCACCAGGACCTGTCCTGGGAGCTGACCCAGGTCGAGCGACGACCCGGTGCGCCGTCCCCCGAATGGCTGAAGAAGGAAAAAGCCCTGCTCGGCGTCTACCTGACGGGCCACCCCGTGAACTTCCACCTGGAAGACAAACGGGTGTTCGGCAAGATCGGCATCGCCGACCTCCTCAAGACGCAAGGCAAGACGACCGTCAACATGGTCTGCGTGCTCGCCGCCGTCAGCGAGCGCATGACGCAAAAAATGAAGAAAATGGCGAGCCTCAGACTCGAGGATCCGGACGGCGCGATCGAAGCCGTGATGTTCGAGGACGAGCTGCCCGAAGAGTACCCGCCGCCGGGAACGGTAATCGTCGCCAAGGGCACGGTGTCGCCGGGCTTCGACGGCGGGCCGCTGCGCTTCCGGGTCGAACGCATCACTCCCGTCGAAGAGATGCGCGAAGAGCACGTCAAAAAGGCGACGGTGCGTCTGGTGCCGCTCGGGGGCATGAAGGCGAAGCCCGCCGACTACCAGGGCGCCGTCTCAGGCTTGAAGGCCCACCTGGGCGCCCATGTCGGCGACACGCCGCTGACGCTCGTGCTCGATTACGCGGGCGCACAGGTCGTCATCGACTTGAAGACGAGCGGCGTCGCGCTCTCGGACTCCTTCGTCCACGGCTTGAACACGATGCCGTTCGCGGCGGCGAAGATCAGCTATCAGCTGTTCGGTCGTGATGCTTAAGCTGATCCTGCTGCTTTGCTGCATGGCGTCCGCCGCGGCAGCGAAGACCGAAAAAAAAGCGGTCGAACGGGACGTCGGAGTCGGCGGCGGCATCTTCACTGTGTACCCGCCGATGATCACGATCGACGGCGGATGGCGGCTTTCGAAGTGGGCCGCCCTTGGCCTGAACGCCGGCTACCTGACGGTGCCGATCGAAGAGTTCAAAGGCTCCTCGACGTATGTCGGCCTCGAAGGCAAATACTTCTTCGCGGGCGGCAACTGGCACGCCGCCCTGGCGCTCGGCCGCCGAACTTTCGACATCACGACGGCCAACGAAGTGACCGTCGGCGAGCGCACGACGGAAGTCGAGTGGCGGCGCCAGGTGACGCAGCAGATCGTCTACCCGCAGGTCGGTTGGATGAGCTGGTCCAAGGGCGGAGATTCGCTGATCGTTTCCGGCGGCCTGGTCGTGCCGTTCGGCACCACGTTCAGCATCGAGCACGATCCGGAAGTCATTCCCGGGTTGACCCAGGCCAACCTCGACGCCGAAGAAGACGAGCGCTCCGAGGACGTCAAGGCCGTGACCAATCGCGCCTGGCCGTCGTTGGAGCTCAAATATGCGCACTTCTTCGATTGGCTGAAATGAGCCGCACCCGGCGGCTGGTGGCAGGCATCGGCCTCTCGCTGGCCGTCCATGGTGCGGGGCTGTTCTTCGCGGAGCCGCTCAAGACCCGGCGTGAAAGCCTGCGGCGCTCGTATCGACAGAAGATCGTCGTAAGGATGGTGCCGGCTACCACCGAGCCGCGCCCGACCGCAGTCGCCTCGCGCAAAAAAGCGGGCAAGGCCAAGCCCGCGAACCGGCCTCAGCCGAGCCGGGATGCGGCGTCGTCCGCACCGCCGCGCGGAGAAGTGCCACCGGCTAGTTACGGCGACCTCCTCCCCGGTCTCGGCAACCTGCCGCTTGCCGCGGCGTCGGGGAGCGGCGACCCGGCGTTCGCCCCGCCGTCCCAGGCGGCGGCCATCGTTTCCGACGCCTTTGCCGGCAAGCTCGACATCCCGCTGTTTTTCCGGGATCAGGGCGACGACGCCTCGGCGACGGCGAAGATCGAATTCAAAGAGGAAAGCCCGACGGGTTGGTGGTTCGCTTACATATCAGGCGACCCACTGCTTCGCGCCGTGCTGTACGAAGCGCTGCGCGATCCCGCCAACGCGACGGCGGTCGCGGACCTCTTCCGCGAGCTGAAATCGAAGGAAGTCCTGATCTCGCTGCGCCAGCGGACCGTCCGGCAACCCGACCCGCACGAGCGCTTCTCCGAAGCGGTGCGTCTCGAAGGCTCGAAGCTCGTCGTCGAGCGCACGCTCTACCGCGCCCCACCGCTCCCCGACGGCTCGGGCGGAGGTCTTTCGATTCCGCTTCCGGACGAGGAAGCCAAGCGAGCGATCCGCCGTGACAAGGCGCGGCTCGACCGCTTCACGCGGTCTCCCGCATACATGTCGCCGCTGCGCGAACGGTTGCCCTGACTTCGTCTAGACGGACACCATCACCCGGCGTCCGGTGCGCGACGCCGGGTCGATGCCGCCGATCACCACCGGTTTGCCGGCCAGACGCAGCGACGTCGCCAGGTAGGACCGGTCCTGGACGAGAGGCTCGATCCCAGGCTTGCCGTAAAGATCCTGGAAGCGCTGATGCGCCGCGGCGAGGGCGTAAAACGGCACGCGCGGAAACGCGTGGTGCACCGAATGGTAGTTCAAGCGGTTGAAGAACCAGCTCGCGAAGCCGCTGGTGTCGAGATTCCGGCAGTTGTACGCCTGCGTTTCGAAGTAGTGGCGCCCTTTGCCCCATAACCCGTAGTGCTCGACGTGCGCACGAAACTGCAGCACGCCTCCGCCAATCCGCTCCGCGATGATCCAGAACACGAGGTAGTGCAACATTCCGCCGTGGGCCGTCGCGTAAGAATAGATCAGCACCTGCAGCACGGCGATACAGCCGAGATCGAGGGCGATCTGCTTGCGCGTCGTCTTCGACACCTTCGCGGCCTTGAACGCCTGCCTCGCCGTGTCGAGAATCAACCCGATGCCGCCGAAAAAGAAGATGTCGACGGCCCATTGATGCCGCACATACCAGCGACCAACCGATCCGGCGGCCTGATACTCCTCGTGCGTCCACTGGATCCGCTCCGGATCGCGGAAGTCGTCGCCGTTCATCTTGTGATGGAGCTTGTGGACATCGGCGTACATGCCGTGCACCCACATGAAAGGATAAGAGATGAGGCGCGGCACGAGCTCGTCGAACCACGCCCAGCCGGTCAACGTGTGGTGGATCGCGTCGTGGGTCGTGATGAGCCAGGAGGCGTAGCAAAACGCGGCGACGACGGTCAGACCGAGGAACGCCGGAGTCGACTCCGCCGTGAGCGCCAGATAGATCAGCGGCAACGTCGTCACGGCCGAAACCAGCGTCTTCTGGAGTCCAGGCCCGGGCCCGGTCACCTGAAGGTCGGAAACGGCCTTCTGGAGATCCTTGGCCGTCACTATCTCAGCGTGGGAAAGCGTCGTCATCTATGGCAAAATAGCCCGGAATGACCCCGAGGAGCAACTTTGGACGCCAACCGGTCCACTCACCAAGTCAGCGACCCCGACACCTACTTCAATCGCCCGAATCTGCGCCGCCGGCGGATCCTGTCGATTTCGGCCCTGTTGCTGCTGATCGCGACCTGGGTGTTCGTGCCTGGCGTCTATCGGCTGCGGCACGGCCCGGTCACGGTAACCCGATGGACGAAAAAGGCAGGCGAGGTCAAGGCCACCGTCGGCCCTGGCCTCAAAGGGTGGAGCAACGCGAAGAAGATTTCGCACCATGCGCTGCATGCGATCGTCGCCGCCGAAGACGGCAAGTTCTATCAACACCGGGGCTTCGACTTCGACGAGATCAAGCGCAGCTACGAAGTGAACAAGAAGAGGAAGAAGTACGCCCGCGGCGGCTCGACGATCTCGCAGCAGGTCGTCAAAATGGCGTTCCTCTCACGCGAGAAGTCGCTCGTCCGCAAGGCGCGCGAAGCGGCCGGCACGGCCGTCATGGAGCTGATTCTGAGCAAGGACCAGATCCTCGAGTGGTACATCAACCTCGCCGAGTTCGGAGACAACGTCTACGGCCTGGAAGCGGCCTGCTGGCACTACTTCAAGACCAAGCCGGAGCTGCTGTCGATCGAGCAGGCCGTTCACCTGGCGCTCGTCCTGCCGAGCCCCAATGGGTGGTCGCGCGGGCTCAGGAACCGCACACTGACGCCGTTTGGCCACCGCCGCTTCGCGGCGATCCTGAACCGGATGCGTCAGTCCGGCTACATCACGCGCACGCAGTGGTTCACCGCGGTGACACGCGGCGACTTCGGGCGACCGATTCACGGCTACACGGCGCTGATTGCGGCCGAGAAGACCGACCAGGCGCTGTGCCCGGGCAACCCCGGCTGCCCGGACGTCGAGGACGACGCGACGGATGACGAGCTGGAGACGCTGACTTATCCGCCACCGGGCAATCCGGCGCCCGAGCCCGGCCCGGCGCCGGCCACGACGCCGCCGGTCGACGCCGTCCCTGCGACCCCTCCCGCCGCGGCTCCCGCGCCGACGGACGCCGTCACGACCCCCGCCCCGACTCCGGTACCGCCGGCGGGTCCGACCGCGCCCGTCGACGAGGAAACCGACGGCGCCGACGAAGAGCCCGAGGAATGAAACGCCTCAAGGTCTATCTCGGCAGCTGGGTCCTCTTCTTTGTGGTCAAGCTCTTGATCCTGACCTACCGCATTCGCTACTTTGGCACGGAGCACCGCGACGCCGCACAGAAGCACCATCCCCGCGGCAGCTTCTGCCTCGCCGTCTGGCACGAGCAGCTGTTCGCCGCCATCCTCGTCCACCGCAAGATGCCGTTCGCGCCATTGGCGAGCAAATCCAAGGACGGCGACATCGTGACGTTCGTGATGGACCGTTTTGGTTTCCGAACCGTGCGCGGCTCGAGCAGCCGAGGCGGGCCGGAGGCACGCGACGACCTGGTCGCGATCACCGACCAGGGATGGTTCACCGCGATCACGGTCGACGGCCCGAAGGGACCCCGCCGCCGCGTCAAGGGCGGCATCGTCGACGTCGCGCGCCGTAGCGGCGTCGCCATCCTCCCGATGATCTCAATCGCTGACCGCCAGTGGGTCTTGAGCAGAAGCTGGGACCAGTTCAAGATCCCGAAGCCGTTCGCCCGCATCGCCGTCGTCTACGGCCCTCCGATCACCGCGGCGCCCGAAACCCAGGGCCTGGCCTTCGGCGAGGTGAAAGGCCGCGTCCGGCTCCAGCTCGACAAGACGGAAAACCGCGCGGAAGAGTACCTCCGGAGCTGGGATGCTTAGGATCACCAAGAGCTTCGAAGGCAATGGCGCCTTCGTGATCCTGAGGCTAGGCACCCAGTTTCACCTGGTCGTCGACGCCCGGCCTCAGAGCTTCGGCGTCCGCGTCGAGGCAGAGCGCAGCGAGGATCTGAAAGTGGGCGGCGCCATGGTCAATCTGCTGCGGAAGCACGCGCGCACGGCGGGGCTCGGGACGGTGACCCGCGATCCGGCGACGTCGTCGTTCTGGCTGCCCTTGTTCACAGGGGGAGATCAGCCCACCTGGTGGCTGGAACTCGCCAAGAGCTCCCCCCCGGAGCTCCGCTTCCTCGATGCACAAGGCACGATCCACATCCGGAAGAGCGTTCAGGGTACTTACACCAAACGGCGCCAGGCGGAGACCCTGCCTCCCGCCTACCCGCTGCCCCCGTCCTTCGAAGACGTGACGCCGAAAGCCCCGAGCGTCGAGGAAGAGAAGACTCCTGAGGCCGGCGAGGCGGCGGCCCCCGGCCAGGAGCTTTTGCCCGACTACCAACGCAGCGCCCGCGACCGGGTCAGCCGGCGCCTCAAGACGGCCCGCAAGGCGCTCGAAAAGGCGCGGAGCCAGCTGCTCACCCCTCACGCCATCGAAGCGATGGAGCGGCGCGCGGGGGTCCTGCAGTCGCGGCTGCACGAGATCAAGCCGGAGCAGTTCGAGCTGCTCGTCGAAGGTGAGGAAAGCATCCCGGTGGATCCGGAACGGTCGCCCGGAGCGAATCTGCAGACGGCGTTCGAGAACGTCAAAAAAGCCAAGCGGTCGCTCACATCGCTTGCGGCGCACGTCACGAAATCGACCGCCGAGCTCGACGACATGGCGAAGGATCTCGAGCGGCTGCGCGGCGCCGAGCTGGCGAAGGCGGCGGTCGAAGGCATCCTCAAAAAGTACAAGCTCGCGGCCGAGAGGCAGGCCGTCCGCCGGGACAAGAACGAGGACCTGTCGGGAAAACCTTACCGGGTCATCCGTCTGCCGGCCGAAAAACCCGGAGGGAAGGCGACGGAGCTGCTCGTCGGCAAGAGCGCCGCCGACAACGACGAGCTTTGCAAGATGGCCAAAGGAAACGACTATTGGCTGCACGCCATCGGCGTCACCGGAAGTCACGTGATCATCCCCGCGCGCCAGCTGAAAGGGGCTCCCGACGCCTCGCTGCTGCGCGCCGGCGCGATCCTCGCCCTGCACTTCTCGAAGCTGCGCACCGACCTCAAGGGGGAGGTGTATTGCACGATGAGACAGCATATAAGAAAACGCAAGGGCATGGCTCCCGGGCTGTGGTCGGTCGAGAAGGCCGAGACCCTCTTCTGCAAATACGACGAGGCGGAGCTCGCCAAGCTGCTCGGCCACGCGGAAAGTTGACGGACCCCGTGTACCAACTGAAAGACGAGCTGCACATTCACCTCTACGGCTGTCTGACCGCCGAGGACGTGTTCGAGCTCGGCAAAGACCGCTGGCGGCAAGTGCCGGAGCGTATCGCCTGGTTCGAGGGCGAATTCCAAAAGGCCTTCGGGCGGCCGTCACGCATCGCCGACTATTGGCAACGGGACGACGGCTTCGATCTCCTGTCTGCCGATTTTCTGTTCGTCGGCGCCGGCCCGTTCCGGGAATTTCAGGCCCGGTTCAACCTGATGATCGCGCTCCTACCCGTCGCCAGCGGCGACCACGCGGTGCTGCACCGTGTCATGGCAGGGCAGCGGCAGGCCGGCATCCGTTACGCCGAATTCCGTTCGTTCGTGCCGCCGCCGCTCACTCCGGAGGCGATGCGGGAGTATTTCGTCGGACACGCGCGCGAAGCAGCGCGGTTCGAGCAGGAGTCGGCGGGCGCCTTCACGCCGCGCATTGCTTTCAGCATCAGCCGGGATCCGGTGCTCGCGGCGACGCAGTACGAGATCCTGAAGGACGTCATGGCGAGGGATGCGGACGTCCGCCGCGCCGTTTCGGCAGTCGACTTCTGCGGAGTCGAGGAAGGGCATCCGCCGAAGCGCCTCGAGGCGTTTCTCGGTCGGATCCGCAAAGACAACGAGGAGGATCCGGCAAACGCGCTGGCGATCCTCTACCATGTCGGGGAAAGCTTCAGCGACATGTCGCAGCAAAGTGCCGTGCGCTGGGTGCACGAAGCCCACCGCATGGGCGCCCATCGCCTGGGCCACGCGCTGGCTCTCGGCTTGTCACCGGAAGCACTCGGCGAAGCTCCTTATGCGCGAACCGAGAAGGTCGCCGAACGTGTCGATCACCTCAACTGGCTGCTCGCCGGGCGGCCCTGGCTCGAGCCGAGCGGCTTTCCGGTCCACGGGGTCGAGATCCAGCACGAGCTGGCGCGCCTTGCGGCGCTGCCGCCCGACGGCACCGTCGAGCTGCCCCAGGGCGAATGGGAGATCGCGATGACGAAAAAGCTCCAGGACGCCGTTCTGGACGACCTGGTGGAGAAAAAGGCCGTCTTCGAATCCTGCCCGACATCGAACTTCCGCATCGGCTGCATCGAGTCGCCGGCCTACCACCCCCTCCCCCGCTTCGTCGAAGCCGGGGCCAGGGTCATCGTTTCCAGCGACGACCCGGGGATCTTCGACCTGACGCTAGGGGACGAGGAGGAGCTCTGCCGTGAGCTCTTCCAGCTTTCGTCCAAGGA
>JAYVBB010000906.1:0-4780 GCA_043750715.1 Pseudomonadota bacterium
GACCGGATCCGCGTCAACTCGGCCTCCGACCCGCGCGTTTTCATCCGAAGCTTCGCGACGCGGGGCTCGGGGGCCGAGATCGCGAAGGAAACTGCCAACGCGCTGAAACTCCTCAAAGCCCAGGATTTCGACTTCCTCATCGTCGAGACGTCGGGCATTGGCCAGGGCAACACCGGCATCCTCGACGTCGCGGACGTCAGCCTCTACGTCATGACGTCGGAGTTCGGCGCCCAGACCCAGCTCGAGAAAATCGACATGCTCGACTTCGCCGACCTGGTCGCGATCAACAAGTTCGAACGGCCGCAGGCGCCCGACGCGCTCCGCGACGTGCGCACCCAGCTCCGCCGCACCCGCTTCAAGGGCCAAAGGGTCGACGACAGCAGCTATCCGGTCTTCGGCACCATCGCGAGCCGGTTCAGCGACGACGGCGTCAACGGCCTCTACAAGGCCGTGACGGAGAAGCTGAACGCCAAGGTCAAAGACCGCCAGTACGAGGCGAAGCCCGTCCGCAAATACGCCATCGAATCGTCGAACCGGGAAGCCCTGATTCCCGCAGGCCGCGTGGCCTACCTCGGCGACATCGCCAAGGCCGTCCGCGATTATCACCAAGAGTCCGCCGCCAAAGTCAAAGTCGCCCAGGACGCCGAGGCCCTCGACATCGCGGCGCGGCACCAAAAAGCCAAAGGCAGAAATGAACAAGCTCAAGCCCTCGAGAAGGACGCCGCCGCAGAGTGGGAGAAGCTGGATCCCCGTGTCCGCCAACAACTGGACCGTTGGCCTGAGATCCGCAAAACGTACCTCGCCGACGACTTCGTTTATAGAGTTCGGGATAAAGACGTTCGAGTCAAAGCGACCTTCGAGTCGCTTTCCCACCAAAAGCTCCCGAAAATCGCTCTCCCTGACGTCGCGAGCAAAGCCGAGGCGCTGAGATACCTGCTCAAGGACAACGTCCCCGGGGAATTCCCGTTCACGGGCGGCGTCTTCATGTTCCGCCGCGAAGGCGAGGACCCGAAGCGCCAGTTTGCGGGCGAAGGCGGACCGGGACGCACCAACACGCGGTTCCACTACCTCTCGAAAAACGACGACGCCAAACGCCTGTCGACCGCCTTCGACAGCGTGACTCTCTACGGCGCCGAGCCCGACAAGCGGCCGGACATCTACGGCAAGATCGGCGAATCCGGCGTCTCGGTCGCGACGCTGGAAGACATGAAGCTGCTCTATAGCGGTTTCGACCTTTGCTCGCCCACGACCAGCGTGTCGATGACGATCAACGGTCCGGCTCCGATCATCCTCGCGATGTTCCTGAACACGGCCGTCGACCAGCAAGTCGACAAGTTCCTCAAAGAGAAGGGCAAAGCCCCGACTCCCGAAGAGCACCAAAAGATCTACGACTCGACGCTTGCGGTCGTCCGCGGCACCGTCCAGGCCGACATCCTGAAGGAAGACCAGGCGCAAAACACCTGCATCTTCTCGACGGAATGCGCGCTCAAGATGATGGGCGACATCCAGGAATACTTCATCGACAAGAAGGTCCGGAACTACTACTCGGTTTCGATCTCCGGCTACCACATCGCGGAAGCGGGGGCGAACCCCATCAGCCAGCTCGCCTTCACGCTGGCCAACGGCTTCACCTTCGTCGAGTACTACCGGGCCCGCGGCATGAAGGTCGACGACTTCGCGCCGAACCTGTCCTTCTTCTTCTCCAACGGCCTCGACCCCGAGTACGCGGTCATGGGCCGGGTGGCGCGCCGGATCTGGGCGATCGCGATGCGCGACGTCTACGGCGCTGACGAGCGCTCCCAAAAACTCAAATATCACGTCCAGACGTCCGGCCGGTCGCTCCACGCCCAGGAGATCGACTTCAACGACGTCCGGACGACGCTGCAGGCGCTGATCGCTCTGTACGACAACTGCAACTCGCTCCACACCAACGCCTACGACGAAGCGATCACGACGCCGACCGAAGAGAGCGTCCGCCGCGCGATGGCGATCCAGATGATCATCAACAAAGAGTACGGCCCCAACTCCTGCCAGAACATCAACCAGGGCTCCTACTTCCTCGACTACCTGACCGACACGGTCGAGGAAGCAGTGCTGAAGGAATTCGAAAGCCTGTCGCGCCGGGGCGGCGTCCTCGGCTCCATGGAAACGCAGTACCAGCGCACGAAGATCCAGGAAGAAAGTCTCTATTACGAGCACCTGAAGCATTCGGGCGAGCTGCCGATCATCGGAGTGAACACTTACGTCAACCCGAAGCTGCTCGCGGCCGACTACGTCCGCCCCGAGATCGAGCTGATCCGCGCGTCCTACGCCGAGAAAGACGACCAGCTGAAACGCCTGGTCGCCTTCAAGGCCGAGCACACGCAGACCCGCGACGCGGCTTTGAAGAAATTGAGCCTCGCGGTAATGGAAGGCACGAACATTTTCGCCGAGCTGATGCACACCGTAAGACACGCCAGCCTCGGGGAAATCTCGGAAACGCTGTATCGGGTCGGCGGGAAATACCGCCGCTCCATGTAGCCGGAACGACTCCTAAAAGGTCGGTCCGCGCGAGATTTTCGGCGATATTCCGATGTAAAATCAATGAAGTCGGGATTCTCCCTCGTCGAGCTCCTGGTCGCGATGGCGATTGGCAGCATCTCCTGTCTGGCGCTCATGCAAATGGGCTCCGTGCAGGCTAAGGTGCAGCGCCGCGTCAAGGAGAAGCTCGACCTGGTCGAGCTCAGAGCCCTGATCCATCAGCGCGTCGATTGCCTGGCGACCATCCATAACGTCTGCACGAAGGGCGACGCCCGGCTCGTGTCGACGACGGCGCCAGTGACCCGAAACTACGGTGCGGGGAAACGCCAACTCTTCGTCGCCGCGACCTGCACGGACGGCAGCGTCTACGCAAACTACGGGTATGTCCTGGGAGACCAGGTGGTCCAGGCGCCGAAGCCGATGTTTCCCGGACCGTTGTGCGTGCGTAAGACCGAAGTCGCCCATGGCTGCAAAGACGACGAAATCAAGACAGGCTACGACTTCGACACCAAGAGGTACGTGTGTTCCCCCTACATCCGTCGCTGAAGTCCCAAAGCGGGACGACCCTGCTCGAAACGGTGATCGCTTCGGCGATCATCGTGACCGGCGTGGCCATGATTGCGACGGTGCTGTCGACGCAAAGCCGGGCCGCCAAACAGCTCGACGACCGGTTTACCGCGGCCGAGCTGGCAAATTCCATGCTGGAACACGTCGACTGTCCCGAGACGATCCACCGGGTGTGTGTCAAGGGCGACGGCCGCCTCTTCTCCGCGAGTGGTCCGCTCAATTTCGGCGTTCCCTACGCAGTCGACAACTTCGTCGGGAAGTCGCTGGACGTCACCTGCTTGGGTGGAGTCGTCGACGTTCGCTATCGCGGCGCAGATCCGAAGGCTCCGCCCTTGATTCCGGGCGGCATCTGCGTCCGCCGCTTTACCAAAGCCAAGCAATGCTACGGCGACTACGTCTTAGGCGGCATCGACGACGAGTCGGGTAAGATCACCTGCGTGAAGCGGGACCAATGAAACTACTCATGGCCATCGTCGTGACCGCTGCGATGCTCGCGATCGCGACCGCAGGCTATCAGCTCATAGCCAACAACGCCCGAGTCGTCCAAAAGTACGACCGCGCCCGTCAACTCAACATGGTCCGGTTCAAAATCAAGCAAACCGTGGCTTGCCGGGCTTCGCTCCGCGCCATCTGTTACGACAAGATGGCGGCGCTTCGCTACAAAGGACGCGCGCCGGAACTGGGAACGGTCGCCTTCATGCGTGAAACCGAGACGAAGCTCCCGTCCGTCGCCGAGACGCTGGTGCTGCGCCCCCACTGCGATGGCGACGAACTGAGCCTCGACTGGCTCCTCGTCAGAAAAGGCAAGGCCGCCATGGATCCCGTCTCGCGACGGGAAACCCAATGGCGGCCCCTATTTAAAACTCCCCTGTGCGGCCGGGGAGGCGATGTGGACCTCGGCGCGGAGTGATTACTCGCCGCCGAGAGTCGGGTCCGGAAGCGCTTCAGCCGTCTGAGACAGCTTGTAAAGTTCCGCCAGCTTGGCGAAGCGGCCGGTAAATTCCGGTTTGTCCTGAGTCCAGAGGAAATCCGGACGGTCTTCCTGCATCCATTCGCCGCCGATGATTTCGCCTGCGGCGTTCAGCTCGACGCGGTATTTATACGTCTTGAGCTCGTTCGACTGGCCTTCGGTGCCGACGACGGCGTCCCACTGCGGGTAGATTTCGAGCGAGTACGCCATTTGCGTTTCGATGACCGCTTCTTTGACGGTTCCCGGAGCGGCGCCTTCCGACGGCTCCTGGGTCGAGACGACGACGGAGCTGAAACCATGAACCGGCTGGTTCCAGACTTGCTGGTCGCGGGTGACGTCGGCGACGAAGCCTTGCTTCAGCAGGGCGATGTAGTTGGTGAGGATGATGTGGAAGGCGCCGGCGTTGGTGTCGCGGCACTCGGGGCGCGACGCGTATTCCGGATGAGCGGCCAGGTCGTAGTTGCAGCGGGCGCCGAGGGCGCGGAAGGGGCTGTTGCCGAAATTGCCGGTGTAAAGCGAAAGCAGGGCTTTGATGTCGGAGGAACCGAACGGCACCTCGACCCCGTCGACGCTGGTCGCGACAAACAACTGGCGCACGTACTCGAGCGCGTCGACCGTGTCCTGCACCGTCTGGGTCGGGAATCCGTACATCAGGTAGGCATGGACCAGGATGCCCGCGTCGGAAAAACCGCGTGTCACTCGCGCTACCTGATCGACCGAAAC
>JAYVBB010000907.1:0-2478 GCA_043750715.1 Pseudomonadota bacterium
CCGGCTTCTGGTATGGGGTCCCCAAAAACGCGTGGAGGGGCTTGCTCAGCTACGGAGAGACGGCGGGGCGATTCGAAAGCGGCAGGTTGCATTGGAGACGCATCATGGCAACGCTCGTCGTGGCGGAGGGTCCTTGAGCTCGCGGATCATCGGGCGCGCTCTGTTCGCTCTTTTCGCGTGGGGATCCGGTTCCAGCGCGCGGGCCGCCTTTTGTCTGCAACCGAATCTCTACGTAGCTCTCGCCGCGCCGGGCGGCCTGGAAGCCCTGGGCGGATTCACGGCCGGAACCGCTCACGTTAATCCGGACCAAGCCTGCGCCGGCCTGATGGCCGACGTAGGCGGCAACCTCAACGGCGCAAAAGCGGCGCTCGGGCTGCGGACGTTCATCCGATACGACTGGCCGGCAGCGATGCAGATCAATGGATTCGCCTACCGAGACTACGACGGGGCAGCGGAACGGGGACGCTGTGGCGGCTTGGAAGTCGGCTTCGGTTCGTTGATGACGATGCTGCGCCTTCACGCCGGCGAGTGCGCCGACCACTCGAAGCTGTTTGGGGCCACGTTCGGATTTTTCTATTGAGCCCGACCCGCTACTTGTCGTCGCATTTGACGTCGCGTTCCTGGCAGTGCGTGGCGCTGACGTCGTCGCTACACTTCTTCAAGATCTCCGCCATCGCGCTGGCGCGTGTCGGTCCGTCCGAGACGAACGTCTTTCCGAACGACTGCATGTGACAAGTCCATGAGGCCGGCAGCGGGCGACCGCGCTCGGTCAACCGGTCGACCTGGTCCTGGAGGTCCAGAACGGTGCGCTCGAGCTGCCAAACGCGGCGACGGAGCTCCTGGGTCGAGCTGGGTTCCCGCGCTTGGACGGCGGTGGCGGAGCTCAGAAGCGCGACGATGACTAAAGCAAGAGCGGAAGCGGAACGCATGCAACCTCCAGGTAGGGGACGAGCGCATGATTGCCAGTTTCGTGCCACGCTCTTCTCCCGCTGCTTTGGCGCTCGCGTCGTACGCTTCCCAGGTTTGGCAAACGCCTTCCTACCGCTGGGAAAAAGGGTAGACTGCCTGCGTGACCAGCCTGCGCGACATCCCGGTCGTCTTCATCGACCTGCAGACCACCGGCTCCGGTCCCGACTCGGGGCGGATCCTCGAGCTGGCGTATGCGCGCGGCGACGGTGCCGTGACCAGCCACGTGCTGCGCGGAGACCAACCCGTGCCGCGGCGCTATCTCGGTTTCACTGGTCTGACGCAGGAAGAGGTCGACCTGGGTCGAGCGGAGCCGGAGGTTCTGGCCGAACTCCTGGCGGTCGCCGGCTCGGGTTTTGCCGTTGCGCACTACGCGCGGTTCGAGGCGGCGTTCCTCGCGGGCAAAGTGCCTTATCAATGGCTGTGTACCCACGCCATCGCGCGGCGGCTTTATCCGGACCTGCCCAGCCGGAGCCTCCGCGCGCTCGCGGGATACCTCGGCCACGGCCTCGAACTGGCGAAGCGCTCCGCTCCCCACGTCGTGGCGACGCGCGAGGTGTGGGCGAAGCTTTGCGCCGCGCTCGAGCAACGCGGCGTCACCACCATCGAGGCGCTCAACGCCTGGCTCGAGCTGCCAGTCGAGAAACCGCAGCGCCGCCGCTACCTGATGGACCGGGCCAAACGTCTGGCGCTGCCGCCGGTGCCTGGCATTTACCGCATGGTGGCCGCCGACGGCCGGACGCTTTACATCGGCAAGGCGACGTCACTCAAGGATCGCGTGAATAGCTATTTTCGCCAGCAGCGCGGCCACTCGGCCGCCAAGCGCGAGCTCCTGGCGCAGGTCGCCGACATTCTTGTCACGCCTTGCCATACGGCGCTCGAAGCGGCGCTGCTCGAGTCGGACGAGATCAAAAAATACGATCCGCCCTACAACACCGCCTTGCGCGTGCACAAACGGCAGGTGGTCTTCCTGAACCGCGCCTTCGAAGCGGGAGGTAGGGAAACCCAGGGCCCTTACGCGAGCCTCGAGCCGTTCCGCTGGCTGGCTGCGCTGGCGGCCGCGCTCGGTACGGGAGCGGCCGAGCCGCTCGCCCGGATTTTCCACGATGAAATCGACCGAGGCGTGCTGCAGGACGGCCTAGGTCTTTTTCTGGCAGGGCTGCCGGACCGGGTCTGGAGCGTGCGTTCGCTCCTGGCGCTCGGCCTCGTGACGCTGCGCCAGGAAGCCGCCGCGTCCGACGAAGAGGACGCAGGGGACGGTGACGAAGAAGAAGAGGACGAGCCGCTGGACGTACCCGAGCTCGCCGAGGAGGCGCCTTTGACGCCCGCAGAGGTCGCCGAGCGTCTCGGGGATTTCGTCCGCGAGACGGCGCGCTACCACCTGCGCTCCAAGATCATCGGGCGGCTGGCTTCGGGCGCGGTGGCCTGGAAGGAGCCGGGCGCCGCCACCTGGCGGCGGTTGATGCTTGCCGGCGGACGCGTGGTGGACCGCGGCGACGTCGCCGACCCCTT
>JAYVBB010000908.1:0-2870 GCA_043750715.1 Pseudomonadota bacterium
TTCCTCGACTACATCGAAGACGAAGACACGCGCAACGACACCAAATCGGTGCTGAAGATCCTGCGCTACATTCCGACGTTCACGGCCTTCAAGCTGCACCTGGGCTGGACGTTCTGAGGCGTCGGCCTTTTCTCTCCGCCGTCAGCTGAGGACGAACTCGGCCTCGACCGGGAGGTGATCCGACAGCTTGAGGCAGGGCTTCTCGCGGACGATCCGGGCGTTGGTGAGCTGGGCGTTCCGGTAGTAGATCCGGTCGAGGGAAAGCAAAGGAAGAAAAGCGGGAAAAGTCTTGCCGTGGCGCCCGTCGTCCGTCTGCACGGCTTCTTTCAACCCGAACTCGCTGCGGAGCAGGCCCGACAGCTCGCACCGCCAGTCGTTGAAGTCGCCGAGGACGAAGAGCGGCGCATCCTTTTTGACTCCCGCGTCGATGTAGTCTCCGAGCAGCGACAGCTGGGCTCTTCGTTCCCACCGCTTCAGCCCGAAGTGGACGTTGAACAAGTGGGCATCGACGCCACCAGGTCCTTCGATCACGGCATGCAGCATTCCTCTCGACTCGCGGGTCGGCATCGAGATGTCGAAGCCGCTCCAGCGCCGGATGGGCCTTCGGCTCACGACCGCGTTACCCTGGAAGCCGCGGCGGAACTGCGCCGTCGTTTCGAAGATCCGGTGCGGCCAGCGCTCGTCGCACAGGTACGGCTCGAGCCGGTGCGTCCCGAAGCCGTCGTCCTGCCAGACTTCCTGCAGGCAGACGGCGTCCGCGCTCCAGAAATCGAGGATTCGCGCGACGTCCTCGCAGATGTCGCGGGCGCGGAAAGCGCTTTCGCCACGATGTACGTTGTACGTAAGAATCTTGAAGGGGAGAGTCATATTCAACCTGACCAAGTTGCAGTTGAACGGTTACTCGATGCAGGAAATCCGTGATCGTTGCTCGTTCCGTCCACACATGGCAAGCCAACCCCCGAACGTCCATGTTCGGGAGCTGGCGTGCTTTTCAGCGCAGCAAAGTCGAGCGACCGGAGTCGGTTCGACTGTCTATCGTCTCGGGAACGGACCGCGGCGCGCTGCTAGCGGGCGCGTCCGGTGTGCCGAACAGTTCAAAGTTGTCGTCGCAGAGCGGCTTGTCGGTCGGAATCCGGCCGGCGGCGTCGACGGTGCCTCTGGGGTAGCAGGTTTCCTGGGCCGTGGGACGATCGATTTCGATCCCCGGGCGCGGCATGACGGCGCCCGACTCCGGCACGACCGTGGCGGCCTGGCCGAAAGCCAAGCCCGTCCAGGCGAGCGCCAGTGGCGCGAGATAGCGTTTGCGTAAGGTTTTCATGATCGGTTCTCCTCACCTTCAGGAGTTGCAATAACCGCGCCGGAGGTCCTCATCTTAAGAATTCCGGGGTACCGAGATCCTTCATATTTTCTAATGTTTTCAAATAATTATCAGAATAAAAGAGTTTAAATATAAAAACTTCTCAATATAGTCTTGGAAAGTGCCGATGAGTCGGTTAGATTCCTCCCGAGGAACGTCACCATGCCCGCTACCGTATCCAAGACCGCCACCTCCGCGTCGAAAGAGACGCCGGCGACGGCGTTGGCTGCGCTCTGCAAAGCCGCGGGTGATCCGCTGCGCCTCGACGTCATGCGCGTCCTGAGCAAGGACACGTTCGGCGTGCTGGAGCTTGCCGCCATTTTCTCGATGCCGCAGCCGGGGATGAGCCATCACCTCAAAGTGTTGGCGAACGCCGGGCTGCTCGCGACGCGCCGCCAGGGCAACACGATCTTTTACCGCCGGGCGGTGCGCGCCGAGGGCGGCGAGCTGAGCCAGCTTCAGCAGGGCCTCTATACGGCGATCGACGCGTTGCCGCTCGCTCCCGAATACGAAAAGAAGGTCCAGAAGATCCACGCCGAGCGCGCCGCGTCGTCGCGCAGCTACTTCGAGAAGAACGCCGCGGAATTCGCCGTCAATCAGGGCCGGCTCTTCGAACTGGGGCAATACCTCCCGAATCTGAAAGAGCTGCTCGACGTCGCGAACCTCCCGAAGAAGAGCCGGGTTCTGGAAGTCGGCCCCGGCGAAGGCGAGCTGCTGGACGAGCTCACCGCGCGCTTCGACCAGGTCGTCGCGCTCGACAGCTCTAAGCCGATGCTTGCCCGCGCCCAAGTCAAGCGAAAGACCACGGGCCTGGAGAAAAAAATCACGTACGTCCACGGCTCGCTCGAGGATTACGAGCCGGGTAAAGCCCTGCTGGACGGTGTCGTGCTCAACATGGTGCTGCATCACATGCCGTCCCCGGCGCTCGCGTTCCGCAAGCTCCGCAAGATCATTCGCCAAGACGGTTATCTTCTGGTAGCAGATCTTGGTCCCCATCATCAGGAATGGACCTTGGACTCTTGCGGCGACGTCTGGATGGGCTTTACCCCCGAGGATCTGAAGGACTGGGCGGAGTCGGCGGGCTTCACGGAAAACCAGGGACTGTATCTCGGACTTAAAAACGGCTTTCAGATTCAACTGAAGCTTTTTCGATGAAAGGCATCGGCACATGGCGAAGCAAGACTACAAAGTAGCGGACATCTCACTGGCGGACTTCGGCCGCCGCGAAATCAAGCTCGCCGAGCGCGAGATGCCGGCCCTGATGGCTCTCCGTAAGAAGCACGGCAAGGAGCAACCGCTCAAAGGCGCCAAGATCATCGGCTGCATTCACATGACGATCCAGACGGCCGTCTTGATCGAGACGCTGATCGACCTCGGAGCGGAAGTGCGCTGGTCCTCGTGCAACATCTTCTCGACCCAGGACCATGCTGCCGCCGCGATGGCCGCGCGCGGCGTCGGCGTCTACGCCTGGACGGGCCAGACCAACGCCGAAGCGATGGGCTGCATCGAGCAG
>JAYVBB010000909.1:0-4800 GCA_043750715.1 Pseudomonadota bacterium
CCGAAAAGGAAGTTTGTGCCGAGGCTGCCGTCGGTGCGAGCAAAGTCCGCGTCGCTTCGGTCGACGCCACTGAGACGGAGCTCGTCGTCGCGGTCGAGATCTCCAACTATGCCGTATCGGAAGGAACGGTCCTGCCGTGCTTCGAGATCTTCGAGATCAAGCCGCAGGGAACGCTGATCAGCAAGAGAGAGATCGTGAACCTGAAAGAGCTGCCGACGGTCCAGGGTACCACCCGCGCCACGCTCGTGCAGGACGGACGCATCCTGTTGACCCGTTCGCGGGAAAATACCGACAGCCGTGGCCAGGGCGAAGCGATCGTCACGTTTCTTTACGAGCGGCCGCTGTCGCGCGACGGCTACCAGAGTCGCCTCTGGAGTCTCATCCGTCCCAAGGACTGGTACGGCACCGATTCGGTCGACGGCCTCCGCCGCCGCGTCCAGGCGGTGGTCTGGCCCAAGAACCCGGCGCAGCAAAATGCAGTCTGGATCCTTTCCAACGACTTGACCTCGAAAGAGGGAGACGTCGAAAATCTCACCCAGCTCGGCAGCTACGGCGCCGTGCCGAAAAAGGCCAAGTGACATGCGACCGAGCCTCATCATTGCCGTGACTTTGTCCGTCGCCGCCTGCTCGCTCCCGCGAACGGAGAAGGCGCCCGCCGACCGACCGTCGAACCGGGCGGGAGAGAGTTACGCTGACCGGTGCGAGGAGGAGGCGACTGCCGCCCGCTCTACGAGCTTCCTCGCCGTTTCGGGAGCCCGTAGCGAGCCGTTCGACGCAGTCGCCTTGGTGACGCTCTCGAGCGGAGAGGTGTGCTCGGCGGTGTTGGTCGCCCCCGACAAACTGGTCACCGCGGCGCATTGCTTCGAGGACGGAGTGACGGTGCGCCAGGTTGCGTTCGAGAAAGCGCTGGCATTGAAAGCGACGGCGTTGCACCCCACGTACGACGCTGCCCTGAAGCGGGGCGAGACCCTGGCGAAAAATCCTGCTCTCGGTAGCGTCGACGTCGCGACGCTCACGCTCGAAACGCCGGTGGAAGACCGCAAGCCCGTTCGTATTTACCGAGGCGAGGCGCTGTCCCGCGGCAAGCTCCTGTCGCTGGTCGGTTACGGCGACACCGGACTCGGCGCCGGGACCAAGCGGTTCGCTCAGACGCACGTCGGGCGCTGGATCGAGAGCGACTCGGCCTTCGGGCAGGACTTTCACGACCTTCTTCTGTTAGACAGCCGGAGCGGCTCGGGCGCCTGTCCGGGCGACTCCGGCGGCGGCGTCTTCACCAAGACGCCGGACGGGTATCAACTGATCGGCGTCGTCGACGGCGTCAACGACCTGCTTTATCCGGGGTTTCCGGTCTCCACGTGCGAGCGCTGCCCGCAGGGAATCGGCGTGATCACGAGGCTCGCGGGACACGGGGAATTTCTTGGCATTTGAGGTCCGGCGAGTGTAGATTCCGCGCCTAAACAGCCGCGAAAGGGATCACATGCTTCAAAGGACCTCGGTTCTCCTCGTCTCTCTGGTTTTCGCTGCGTGCGGTCGCCCCGCCTCCGAGGCGCCGGCCCCGTCCAAGACTTCGCCGTTCGAGCCCAACGCTGTGGTATTCCTGAAAGATTCGAAACTCGCGGAAAACGCTGCGGCGAAGCCGGGTCCCGACGCCGATTGCCGGGCCCACATCAAAGACGTGATGTGCCTCGCGGAAGAGTTGAAGGACGATACCTCACCGGTCGAGTGCCTCGAAGGCGGCGCGGCTTACGCGGCGGACTTCGAAACGCTGCACGACAACCTGCCGCCGGCTTTCCAAAAAATGTTCTGCTCGCTGCGGATCGTCTACGTCCTGAAGAAGTTCGAAGCGACGGCGTTCGCCGGTCTGGCGAAAGACGCCGACGGCAAGACGATCGGCGCGCAGATGGGCATCCGGAAATCGGTGCTCGACGAGCACCTCGATCTGTCGACCTGGGCCACCTGGAAAGAGCAGCTCTCGTTCGGCGGCAACCACGACTCCTACGAAGCGAAGCCCGACCTGCCGGCCGTCACGGCGTCGACCAAAATCCCGGTCAACCTTTTCCTCTACATGGTCGTGACACACGAGTTCGGTCATATGTTCGACTTCGGCAACGAGCTGAACAAAGTCACCGCGGACTGCCCGAAAGACGACGACAACGCGGTCTGCAAGTTCGAGCCGGGCAGTTGGGGCAGCCTCTCCTGGGAAACGACCCAGACGCCGACGGAAGCATACCGCTTTCCGTTCCGTCCGGGACTGTGCTTCTACGGCTGCAGAAACGAAGCGATGACCAAAGCAGCCGTGCCGGATCTCTATGCCGGCCTTACGAAATCCGGATTCATCAGCGCATATGCTGCGACGAATCCCTGGGACGATTTCGCCGAGTCGATCGCCTACTTCGCGATGCGCCAGAACCTCGCCGCCTCGTATTCGATCGACACGAAGCAAGGTCAGACTTACGACATGATCTCACGCCTCGACGCCCCCGAGATCCAGACGAAGCTGCAGTACGTCGAGCAGTTCCTCTCCCGCAGCGACATCGTCTACCCGTGAGGCAAGACGTCGGGGTCGACGACGCCCAAGTCCACAGCCAAGAAGCCGATGCCGGTCAACCCGTCGGCGGGTTCCAAGGGGCGCCAAGCTGGCTGATTCGAATTAGCCTCCGACTCGTCGATTTCATGTCCCGATCGTCCCAAAACCGCGAGGAGGGGGCAATCTGTATCGGGAATGCGACAATTCGGCCGCCGTCGAGCGCGCAGGGGCAGCATTTCGCGATTCTGCTCTTTTAAATTTACGTGCAGGGATCTTTCGGGTGTGGCATGGATGTTGAAGTGTTGGTTCCCCGTACCCCAAAAGGGAGAGGGCTCGTGAGAGACGTCATAGACATTTTAAAAGACCAGCACCGCGACGTAGAGCTTCGGCTGGCGAAGCTGCTTGCGACGCCTCGTCATAACGCCGTCAGCCGGACCAACCGGTTCAAGCGTCTCGCCAGCCGGCTCGAGCGCCGCATGGCCGACGAAGAGCGCCTGCTCTATACCTTGGGTTGGGACGATTTCAACACCCAGGTTCTCGATGCTTACGCGGCGCATGACACGATCCGCGCTGCCTTGGACGAGATCCGCGAAACGCCGCCTTCCAGCGACGCCTTCATGCGCAAGTTGCGGTCGTTAAAAGCGATGGTCACGACCCATTTCCGTGCCGACCAGAAGGCTCTGTTCCCGAAGCTCAGGCTTCGCTTCGGCAAGCGGGTCATGGTCGAGCTTGCAAGCGAGCTGCAGAGCGAAAGCGAAGCGGCCGCGGAGAAGAAGAGGGCCGGTTCCCGGCGCCTTTGGATCAGGCCGGCTGCCGGATCGCTTCTGTCCGTCGGAAGTTGAGCCTTAGGCTTCTCTTCAGAGTGTCGTTCCCGGCATTCGCTCACGCAGGAGGTCCGCGTAGATTTCGATCGGGCTATGCGACTTGTTGCGGTTGACGTCTTTCAGGAACGAATACTTGTCGACGCAAACACAGGACTTATTGGGACACGGCACCGGGCCCGCGAACAGCTTCGGCAGAGCATCGTCGAAGAAACTCGTCTTCGTGGCGAGGTGGCAACCGACCTTGATCCTGCCCGTTTGATTCATTTCGTAGGCCAAAGCCGGGAAGAGGCACTTGCGACCCTTGGGCGACACCGCAGCGGTACGGAACCCAAAGTCCTCTTCCGGGAGCCAGGATTTCAGGGCGGCCATTTGTGCGGGAGAATACGTGTGAGGACCGCCCCAGAGCGGATTGGGGTTCACCGGCACCCCTAGCTCCGCGAGCGCCTCGCACAGCGGGAGGAAGCCGTCGAAGTTGTCCTGAGACATGACGTAGTTCACCATGGCGATCTGGAAACCCGCCTCTTGGTCCGTCTTGAGACGCGCGATGAAAGAGTCTCGCTTGGCCCGACTTGGATGGAAGGTGCACATCAGTTCGATGCGGTCTTTAGGCAAATGCTCGAAGTGGCGCACGCCCCAAGATGCATTGGTATCGATGCGGACGACTTCGCAGGAGTCCATCCCGATCAAGTGCTGCAACAGCTTGGGCATCGACACGCGGTCGAGCATCGGTTCGCCGCCCGTGATGGTAATCGTGAACGGGCGACGGCCGAAGTGGCGCGTGAACGCCGTGTTCCACTCTTCGACCGGGAAGTTGTCGAAGGCGTGGTTGGTCATTTCTTTGCCGACTTTCTGGTACCGGTTGTGATTCTGCGGGCAGTACGGGCAGGCGTAGTTGCACCATTCGGACATCAGCCAGCGCACCATCGTGACGCCTTCGCCGGACGCCATGCTTCGAGCACGGGAGCGAAATCCGCGACATCGCGCGCGGAGAGGCGGTGGTAGGGACCGATGCCGGACCTTTAACGAAGCTGAAAGAACCGCAAACGAGCTTTCGCGTGTGCTTTCCGCAACTCTTTGAGAATCGGCACGCCGCGCTCCCTAAAACTCTAACGAAACGGATTTTTGGAGGATGTAAGGATCCAATTTTGATATAAGATGGCTTCGATTCCAACAACAAAGTGACCATGAAGCCGGATCTGTTCAAAACGCTGAAGGCGTACCAATTAGGGTTGCGCCGCGAGCCGTGGCTGGTTGCGAAGGCGGCTGGAGCCCAGACAATTTGCGCCTTGGCCCAAGGCGCTGCGGTGCTCGTGATCGTCCGCCTGTTCGGTCGGGCCTTTGGCCGACCTGCCGCGTTCACCGGCCCGGTCGGCCATGCTCTCAGCTCGGCCGAAGCCTCTATCGGCTCCCTGTCGCTCGTTCTCACCTTCGTCGGCTTAGGCGTCGTTG
>JAYVBB010000910.1:0-5199 GCA_043750715.1 Pseudomonadota bacterium
TGTTCTTGAAGTCGACCGTATGGCCCTGGTTGTCCGTCACGCGGCCGTCGTCCAGGATCTGGAGCAGGACGTTGAACACGTCGGGATGCGCCTTCTCGATCTCGTCGAACAGCACGACCGCGTAGGGGCGTCGGCGGATCGCTTCCGTCAGCTGGCCGCCCTCGTCGTAGCCCACGTATCCCGGGGGCGCGCCGATGAGGCGGGACACCGAGTGCTTCTCCATGTACTCCGACATGTCGATGCGTACGATATTGTCTTTGCTGTCGAAGAGCGTTTCCGCGAGGGCCTTCGCGAGCTCGGTCTTACCGACGCCCGTCGGGCCGAGAAAGATGAACGAGCCGATCGGCCGGTTCGGGTCCTTGATCCCGGCTCGGGCCCGGATCACGGCGTCGGCGACGCGCTGCACTGCTTCGTCCTGACCGATGACGCGCTGGTGGAGAATCTGGTCGAGCTTCAGCAGCTTCTCGCGCTCGCCTTCCACGAGCTTGACCACGGGGATGCCGGTCCACTGCGCGACGATCTCGGCGATCTCTTCCGCCGTTACTTCCTCGCGCAGGAGCGAGTCGCCGCCTTGCAAAGACGCGATGCGTTTTTCTTCCTTCTGCAGCTCCGCCGTTAGTTGCGGGAGCCGGCCGTGGCGCAGCGACGCGGCTTGTTCCAGGTCGTATGCCCGCTCGGCGTTTTCGATGCGGCGCTTGGTCTCTTCGACGGCGAGGCGGAGCTCGGACACCCCGTTGAGGTTGGCCTTCTCCGTCTGATAGCGGGCACTCAGCACGTCACTTTCGCTGCGGGCTCCCTGGAGCTCCAGCTGCAGCGTTTTCAAACGCAGCTTGCTCGCCTCGTCTTTCTCCTTTTTGAGAGCCGCCTCCTCGATTTCGAGGCGCATGACTTTGCGCTGCGCGCTGTCGAGCTCGGACGGCACCGAGTCGATTTCGGTTCGGAGCTTGGCGCAGGCCTCGTCGATCAGGTCGATCGCCTTGTCGGGAAGAAAGCGGTCGGTGATGTAGCGGTGCGAGAGCGTCGACGCGGCGACGAGCGCGGTGTCGGCGATCTTGATGCCGTGGTGGACCTCGAAGCGCTCTTTCAGACCGCGGAGGATCGAGACGGTATCTTCCACCGAGGGCTGGTCGACCATGACTGGTTGGAACCGTCGCTCGAGCGCCGGATCTTTTTCGATGTATTTGCGGTATTCGTCGAGGGTGGTCGCGCCGATGCAGTGCAGCTCGCCGCGGGCGAGCATCGGTTTCAGCATGTTGCCGGCGTCCATCGCGCCTTCGGCCTTGCCGGCGCCGACGATGGTGTGGAGCTCGTCGATGAAGAGGAGGGTCCGCCCTTCGGACTGCTTCACTTCGTTCAGGACGGCCTTGAGGCGCTCCTCGAACTCGCCGCGGAACTTGGCTCCGGCGACGAGCGAGCCCATGTCAAGGGCGAAGAGCGTCCGCTCCTTGAGGCCTTCCGGGACGTCGCCCCGCACGATCCGGTGGGCGAGTCCTTCGGCGATGGCCGTCTTGCCGACGCCCGGTTCACCGATGAGCACGGGGTTGTTTTTGGTCTTCCGGCTCAGGATCCGGATGACGCGGCGGATCTCTTCGTCCCGGCCGATCACGGGATCGAGTTTCCCGTCGCGGGCGGCCTTGACGAGGTCCCGGCCGTATTTCGACAGCGCTTCATAGGTGTCTTCGGGATTGGCGCTCGAAACCCGCTGATTCCCCCGGACCGCGGTCAGGGCCTGAAGGAAGCCGCCCCGGTTCAAGCCGGCGTCTTTCAGCAGCTTGCCGACGGGCGTCTTGTCCTCGTCCTTGATCAGCTCGAGGAAGACGTGCTCGACCGAGACGTACTCGTCCTTGAGGCGTTTGGCCTCGCGTTCGGCGGCGACAAGGAGCTTGGAGAGCTTTTGCGACACCGTGATGCGGTCGGCCTGGAATCCCGGACCGGACACGCTGGGCTTTTTGGTCAGCAGGGCTTCCGCGTCTTGCGCCAATCGCTGCGGCGGGACGTCCATTTTTTCGAGCAGGCGCGGGATCAACCCGTCGGCCTGAGTCACCAGAGCGACCAGCACATGCTCCTGGTCGACCTCGGGGTGCCCGTGGTCGACGGCGAGCTTTTGGGCTTCTACCAAGGCCTCCTGCGTTTTTTGGGTCAGCCGGTTCATGTCCATGGGTTGGTAGCGTCCTTTGGCGCAAGTGGTCGTCCAGGATAAACATGAGGCCGATTTCCCAGACGTCAAGGCCAGTTGCAAGATCGGCTCCAGCAACCTAAAATCAGGGATCTCTCCGTGGAAATCGAGGGTTCGTGGACGACGAGTTTTTTGCGTTTCTGGCGTTCGTAGCGCTGGTTTTCTCACTGATCGCTCTCATCAAGGGCGGGCGTCGTCACGGCGCCCTGCAGCTGAGAATCTCGAAGCTCGAACGGGAGGTCGCAAGACTTGCGGGACTTTCGTCCGCCGGCACGGCTGTGGGCGTCTCCGCGCCGGCCGACGTGCAGGCTCCCGTCCCAACCAAGGCGCCGGCACCCTCGAGCGCTCCGGCGTCGGTCTACGGCAGCGCCCACGCCGACTCTCCCTTCAAGGCCGACGCGCCGGACGACTGGTCGTTGCCCGAGCTCAAGCCCGCGCCTGAGCCCAAACCCAAAAAGCCGCCGTTCACTGCCAACCCGCGCTGGATCCAGCTGCAGAATCAGCTCAAAGCCAATTGGACCGGCGTGCTCGGCTCGGTGATCCTCGTCACCGGCGTCGCCTTCTTCGGTGTTCTGGCCTCGCTTTTCATCGGTCCGGAAGGGCGCTTCGCGCTGATTCTGGGCTTCGCCGTGGCGTTCTTCGGCGGCGGCCTCTGGCTCCGGAGAAAACCGGCGTGGGTCGACTTCGCCGGGTGGTTGACCGCCATAAGCGGAGCCGTCGCGCTGTTTGCCTGCCTCGGCGCCGGCGGCGTCGACGGCCTGAAATTCCTTGACGATCCGCTGACGGGTCTCGCCGTCCTGATCGTCGGCGTCGTCATCAACGTCACCTTCGCCTTCATGACGCGGCAGCAGGCAATCGCCGCCTTGCACGTGGTCCTGAGTCTTTGCGCGCTGGCCGTCGCCCCGTCCCAACCTCCGGTTCTGCTTGTAGGCACGGCTGCCGCTCTCGCCGGTATCGGGCTTTCATTTCGGGCGCGCTGGGATCTGAACCTGCTGGCGATTCTCCTGGCATTCGCCGCGTTCCACTACCATTGGTTGGACGAGACTTCGCTGACGCTCGTCGAGGCCAGGCCTTTTGGAGCGACCGCCGTCCTGCTGGTCGCCGTCGCGGCGGCTCTGGTCCACTACCGCAAAGAATACGGCGCCGGTAAATTCGAGAAGCTCCCCGCGGCCGTGCACATCCTCAACTGGTCGACGGCCGGGCTGAGCCTCGTCCGTTATTCGACCAGCTCGCAGTGGGCCCCGCCGCTTCTCGCGCTCGCCGCGGTGTTGGCTGCGGTGCTGGCGCGGGTGGCCAAGAAAAAAGGCATCCGTTGGCTCTACGTGACCGACACCTTGGTCAGCCAGGTCGTCGCTCTCTTCGCGATTCTTTCGCTGAGGCGCCTAGGCCTCGGTGAAATGGACCTGGCTCTGCTGGCTCTGCTCGAAATCACGCTCTTCCACGTGCTGTGCGCGTTCGAAGGCGACCTGCTCCTGATGCGGGTGCTGTTCGTCTTCGAATGGGTCGCGTTCCTCGTGGTCCAGGGTGTCGGCGTCGAGCACCTGCTGGGACCGACCGTCTCTTCCCCGGAAATCGCGACCCGCCTCCTGCTCGGATCCCTGGCGGTCCTGGCTCAGATGGCGGTGTACGTCCGGGTGGGCAGGTCGCTGGACGACCCGCACTTTGTCTTCGGAGGCGAAGCGAAACCGAAAGGGTCGTTCTCGCCCCTGAGCTTTGGGGCTCCCCTCGGAGTTCTCGTCGCGTATCTCACCGTGATGGACGAAACCTACGCGGCACCCGGTCTGACCGTCGTCCTCGCCGCTCTGTTCATCTTCCGCATGGGAACCGACTCGGCGTCGCTCAACCGTTCGCTCTTTTTGACTCTCGCCGGCGCCCACGGCCTGTTCTTCTTCAAGATGCACGACATCCTCGCCACCGGCCCTAGACCGGTGGCGCTCGTCGGCTTGCCACTGCTGATTTTGGACATCGGTCTGCTCGTCGGGCCGATGCTCTGGTCCGAGGCGGAGAAGCGTTTCTTCACGAGGGTGGGAGTCTATTTCACCGCGGCGCAGCTGACTTCCCTGACCTACTTCCTCGTCAACCCGGTGAGCGACTTCGCGCCGGGCATAGCTTACCTCCTCTATTCGCTCGTCGCTCTCGAGGTTTCGGCGTTCTATCGGCGCCGCACCAATCCGTTCGAAACGGCGAAGAGGATGGCGGATTTCGTGCTGCATGCCGGCTACTTCTTCATTGGCATGTTCGGCATGCGGCACGTGCTCGTGCACTTGCAATCGGAAGTCTCGCTCGGACCCGTGCCCCTGCGCTTTGCAATCAGCGCGTTCGGGGTGCTGGTGGTCGTCTACTGGATCGCTTTCGCGCCTCAGATCGAGAAAGCGACGCAGTCCAAAGCCGTCCGGGTGCTCACGGCGTACCTTTGGGAAGTCGTGCTGGCGCTCGTGACTCTCACCGTCGCGGTCGAGCTGCCCCAGATCTGGCATCCCGTCGTCTGGGCCGGTTTGGCCTGCGCGCTGTTTCAGGTCGCGCGGATACGGCAATGGCCGAGTCGCCTGACGTACTACTCTTGGGCGTATCTGGTCGCCGCGGCGGTGCATCTGGCTTTCGTCTCGTCCGGCACCAACACCGCGAGCCTATCCTGGTACGACCGCTCGCAGTACGTAGGCTTTCTAGCGGAAGCGCTTCAGATCGCTTATCTAGTCCTCGTCTATAAGTCGGAAGGCTTCCCTCCACTCAAAGACCTGCCGCAGGGACTCGGCTGGCTCGAGGGCCCGCTCTTCGGCTTCGTCGCCCGTCGACGCAACATGGCGGTGTTTTATCCTGTGATTTTCGGATTGGCGGTCTTCCTCTTCTGGCGCTTCGACAAAGCGGTGTTGACGCTGCTTTGGGTGCTCGAGATCTTCTTCGTCTTCGCTCTCGGCATCTTCCTCAGGGAAAAGCACTTCGTTCGCGTGGCTTTGGCGTGCCTCGCAGCCTGCATCGTGCGGCTCATCGCCTTCGACCTGTCGCAGACGCTTTTGGCCGTCCGC
>JAYVBB010000911.1:0-7811 GCA_043750715.1 Pseudomonadota bacterium
AAAAAGCGGACAAGTGTTGCGTGAGAAAACAAAGTCGGTAATTCGGCCGGATACTTGAAGAAAATCGGATAAGGGTCTACTTCCAGGGGGTTGACGGCGGGAATTGCAGAAGGCCTACTCTAGCGAAGTGCAAAATCGAAGGGGGATCCCCATGCGTCCGTCTGCCATCCTCCTGATTTTCTTGATCTCCGCGCCAACCGCCGTCCGGGCCGAGTCGAAGCCTTCACTCCGCAAGCTGTTCGTCGATGCCCCAGGCGACGTCCTGCAGGTCTCGTCGACGAAATCGGGCAAGCCGTTGACCGCGGCCGAGCGCGCCAAGCTCGTTACGCTCGACGACCGAAAGAACGGCTACCTGACGGTGAAAGGCACCGACGACACCGACATCTTCGGCGGCGGCCAGCTGGTGCTCTTCAAAACCAAATCCGGTTCGTTTCTACTCGGCTGGCACGTCGACAGCAACGGTGACGGCACCGAAAACATCCAGATGTTCCGAAAGTCGGGCGAAACCTGGACGGACGTCACGAGCGAGGTCCTGCCAAAGATCACCGCTCAGATGGTCGACGAGAAAATGCAGCAGAAAGTCCCGGCCTTCAAGAAGGCGGGGAAAAAGCTGACCGACTGCGCCAGTGGCACTTATGCTTACAAACTGCCGCGCCAAGGGACGACCGTCGAAGTCCACGTCGCGAGCGACTGCTATGCCGGTCCGAAGCTTGTCCTCTGGCATCTGAAATTCGGCGGGGAGCAGTTCACTCTCGCCGACTGAGGCCGCGATCGGTGCCACTTTGATACCGCGAGCGACTGGGAGATCGTGCTATCTATCCGGGATGATTTGCCGCCTCACCTGGCATGATCATTGAAATGTCCACGCATCTCAATGTTCTGCGCCATTTTGGCCACCTGGAGTATCGTCATGCTTCGTCCGACTTTCGCAGTGCTCATTTGCGGTTTCGCGTCTCTCGCCAGCGGGACGAAAGCCTTCGCCTGGGGTGAAACCGGGCACAACGTCATCGGCCGGGTCGCCGCCCGTGCCGTCGCGGAAGACCCGTCGGTAAAGGCCGACACCGTCTTCGTCGCGGCGGTCACGTCGCGCTACCTGCAGATGGGCCACCTCGCGAACGTTCCCGACATCCACTGGCGGAGCTACGACGTCGACGGCGAGGACGCAAGCCTCCTCGGCGACGGGGCGCACTTCTTCGATAGCGACATGTTTCTCGACGCCAACGGCGACTACAAAGTCTCCCTCGACTACGAAGAAGCCAAGAAGCAGTTCCTGGCGCTGAATCCCGCAGGCAAGTTCTACCAGAACGGAACGATGCCCTGGCGCACCCAGCAGCTCTACAACCTCTACGTCTGGAATCTGAGGAACTATCCCGTCGGCCAATGCGCGGCGCTCAACGCCCTGCCCAACCACCCGACACGCACGACGTTCGCTTTCGCGGGCATCATGACGCACTTCACGGGCGACGCCTCGCAACCCTACCACACCGCGGTCGACTACGACGGCGTAGCGGCTCACGCGAAGGGCATCCATTCCTACTTCGAAAGCACGCTGGTCGACGCCCTCGAGTTCGGCCTCGACAAGCAGGTCTATGACCGCGCCAAGGTTCTCCTGACCGCCCCCGCGTCGGTGATGCACTCGGTCGCGTGGTTCGAGGAGCGCGCGAAGAAGCTCTTCGGCGACGCCAAGCCGGGCAGCGAAGTCGTCGCCCTCCTGATGGCGGAAGCGAACGATTCTCTTTACCACAAGCCCTCGGTCGAAGCCTGGGACATGAAATTCTCGGTCGCGACCGCCGAAGAGGCGTGGGCTATCCCCGCCTGCGCGACGCTGACCCTCGCCGTCGACCTGAAAACCAAGTACGACGCCGCCAAGACGCCGGAAGAGAAGACCGTGCTGGCCAGGACCAAATTGATCTCGTCGCCGAAAGCGGACGGCACCGTCGAACGCGCCTGCCGCCGCGACGTCGGGACCAAAGTCGACCGGCACGGCGAGCTCTCGCCGAAAGGCCGCCCGGTCAAAACCTACTTCGAAAAGCTGATCGTCGAGCGCCTGGCGGTCGCCTCCGCGATCACCGCTCACCTCTGGATCAAAGGCTGGCAGGACGGCGGGAAACCGGCCCTTTGCTCGACTTACCAGTACGGCTTGAAGCCGAGTTTCGTCAGCCCGACCGACCCGAACTGCTTCGGCTACGCGATGCAGGAGGCTTCCGCCGACTTTCTGAAGAAAGACGAAACGAGCGCCCTGCCCTGGAAGCACGGCGCTGTGAGCATGGATCAGTGCCTGACGTTCTGAGTCAGCTGCGGCTCAGCCCGGTTTCTTCTCGGGACATCCGACTCGCTTGAGCTGGGTGTTCCCGAGCACCGTGACGCCGGTGCCCGTGCCGACGTTGTTGCTTCCGAGCACGGCGACGCTTTCGTGGCTGTCCGCGATGCTCGCGTCGCAGGCGAGCTCGATCACGGACTTTGACAGCACGGTGACGTTCACCTTGAGGCAGTACCAGCCTTTGGGGTTCAGCAGTTGAAGCGAGTTCTTGGTCAGCACGGCGACGCTCGGTTTGACGAGGACGAGCTGGGGGTCTTTCGATGCGACGGAGTCGGAGCTCGTACCGCCGATGCCTAGAACGTTGACGCTTGTGGCCATGGTCTTGAAGGACGGGAGCTTGGCACCGGCTTTCCATCCGAAGGGATTCGAGTCACCCCAAGCCGTGAGGCAGCGTTCGATGGCGACCTGGTCCCCGTTCTTCAACTCTTCGGCCGAGGCACGAAGAGGAGGAAGCAGCATCACGAAAGCAGCGGCGGCGAAACTGGTCAGTAGGCGCATGGGGGACCTCCAGGATTTCCCGCAAAGATAGCACCTCACGGCACCTCTCTCAATGCCTCGCCCAGCGAAACGAACTCGAAGCCGTCCGCGCGAAAGTAGTCGACCAGCATTTCCGTCAGCTCGAGCGTCTCGTGGGAGAAGTGGAGCAGCACGATCCCTCCCGCCGACCTTTCGAGATCGTTTCGGTATCCCATGAAACATTGCAGAGGCGTCAAACCGTGATCCCAGCAATCCCAGTCGGCCGCTCCCAGGACCTGGTCGTTTTGAATGAGGAGGTCGCCGCCGGTCGTCCAGAGGACGGGAGCCGTATAGTTTTCCAGTTCCGGCAAGGAGCGAAATATCGCCGCGGCACGCTCCGACCAGATGCCGAACGGCGGCCGGAAATAGGTTTCCCTCTGATTCGGCGCCACTGTCCTGATGACGGCAGCCGTCGCGAGCACTTCCTCCTTGAGGACGTCCTCAGGCATGGTGTCGATCAGCGCGTGGTGATGTTGGCCGTGGTTGCCGATCGCAATGCCCTGCTGTGCCAAGCGGGAAAGCATCGGCAGGTAGTCGCCGACGGCATAGGCGCCGTTGATGAAGAATGTCGCCGGCACCCTCGCCGCGACGAGATAGCCCCCGAGGGCTTCCGTGAACTCGGTCGGCCCGTCGTCGAAGGTCAGAACGATTTTCTTCGTTCCGACCAGATTTCTGCCAGTGATCCCGTCGTTTCGCACCATCGCCGGATGGCTGGCCGGAGTGGTGCTGCACGCGACGACACCGATTACCAACGTCGAAAATAGCAAAAATGTTGCATGTCTCGTCATCGACGGCGGTATTAGCAAGCAACGTGCCACGGCTCGGCGTCGGCGACATCTCGCTTTGGGCATCCAACTCAGCCGGTTATGCCGTGGTCACAAAACGATGCAACGGCGAGCTGGTACTAAGATGAAGGGTGTCCATCGACCCGCAACTGAAAGAGCGAATAGGGCGGGGCGCAGACGCCCTTGCCGGCAAAACCCTCCGCACAAATGAAGTCGTCCCGGCACGGCGTGGTCGGGTCGCACGCGGCGGCCTCGATCGAGCCGGTGAATTTTTCCAGGCATTCCTTAAAGGGTCGCCCTTTGGCGAGGCAAGGGTTGAAACCTGGAACGGCGAGCGCGGCGCAGGCCTTGCTGCTGGCCGGATCGCAGAAGTTGGCGAAGCAGAGCCCTCCCGGGTAACCGTCGCTAGGATGCAGGCAACCCAGTCGCCCGGAGCAGGTTCTCTCATTGGGCTGCACTTCCCGGTCGGCCTTGGGATTGACGGCTTGGGTGATGCGGCCGAAGTAGCATGCGTCTCCCGCTTCAGCCACGTTGGCGCTCTGGCAGACACCGAAATAGTCCTGACCAACGGCCGCACCGACGGGCTCGCAACCGGACGCCTGGCAGGTCCAGTGAGCGAAGCTTTTGTCCTTGCCGACGTAGCAACGGTCGTTCCTCGCGCCCCGGGCCGGAGGCGGTCGATCCACGAAGCCAAGCAGCGAGTGGACGGGCTTCGCTTGCTGCTGAAGAGCGAGCACGTCCCGGCGCCGATCCTGGTCGGTCATGAAGTGGTAGGAGAACGGGATCATGATCTTGTTGAAGGCGATGCCGCCCGGCCGGTCCTTGCCAAGGAAATGAAAGCCGGCGATGGACTTCGACTGGTGACAGCCGACGCAGGTCATCTCTTCGAGCTTGCGCAGATAGCCTTTGGGGGACTTGACGAATGTGGTCTTCGTATAATCCAGTTCGGCGAAATCTTCTTCGCTGAAGACCTGAGCGAAGAACCGGTTGGCCTTCCGGTTCAGGCCGTGGACAGCGATGGACGACACCTTCGTGGCCAAAAATTGCGGCGCGAGCACCGCGTCGCCCTGGTCGACCAGCTCGACGTTGGCTGGATCCCTGAGCCACGCCAGGAGCTGCCGCTTCAGTTCGGGGCTGCGGTTGATCCTTTCGACGTCGATGGTGTTGGCGAGCGCTTTCGGTCGCCAACCGTTCTTTCCATGTTCGAAAGCCCGCATCATGTATTCGGCGTACCCGCCCATGTCCGGGCGCACGGCGGCCGGCCAGCGGACGCTCTGCAGGTTCAGCTCCAGATCGTAGAGCTCCGACGATCCGAGAAAGCGCAGAAGCGCCGCCTTTTCATGGCTCCACTTCGCCGGCACGTCGGGGCAAGGGCCGGCAAGGGTGCGCACCTGCTGGATGGTCATGGGCAACCGCGAGTAGGTCTGGCTATTGTCGTCGACGTACGCGAGCCGGTAGATCAATCGCACCTCGCCGCATAGGCCCGGATGCAAGAATTGCCGGTCGGGGCGAAACGTGATGCCCGCGAGCTCGAACTGCGCCTTCCTGGACTTCAGCCACCCGCTGTCGAAGGTCCGGAAGGAGTACCTCATCGACGGGCCGGTGTTCTTCCCGATGACGACCAGTCGTGCCAGGTCGGCTGCGAGAGAGTCGGCAATGAGTTTGTAGCCGGAATTTTCGGTGTAGAGCCCGGCCAGACTGGTTACTTCTTTGGAACCCATTTGCTGAGCGAAGCCGTATCCCTGCCCTTCGACGCTCGTCAGAGTGTCGACGTCGTCCACGAAAAGTGGCGGCGATGCGGCAAGGGCGACGGGCGCCAGAGTCAGGGCCAAAGCCAGGAGTTGAAGCATCCCGCCATTGTCTCATCTCCGCACATCTTTGTACCGCCGCCCGCGTCAAAATGAGACTGGTCGCTTAACCAGCGCCAGTCGAAAAGCCTGAGAATTCGCGATTCTCCTCATGGCCGGGCGCTGGCACGAGTCGTGCTCCTTGCCCCGCCGCGAGCCGTTCCGGCCGCCCAACCGTCCTGATCATTCCCAACCTAAAGGATCCCCCATGAAAGCCCTCGTTGCTGGCTTCCTGACGACGCTCTGCCTCTCGGCGTGCGGCGCGCCGACCACCGAAACGTCCGAACTCGCTGGCGACGCCAGCCCGGCCGCCTCGACCGAAGCGACCACCCCGTCCCAGGACTTCATCAAGGTCGTCGCGACCGACACGACGCTGGAAAGCGTCAAGCTCCGCCGCGACCACGGCCGCCGGGTCACCGACGTCACCCTCGGCGTCATGATGGGCTGCCTGGACCGCCTTGCCGACTTCGGTTTCGACGTGGAACGCCACGGAGCGAAGGTCCTGCTCCGCGCCAGCGCGCACGTCCTCGTCAACAAGAGCTCGCACCTGGTGCGCTGCGCCCGGGCGAACTACGCGACGCGTGTCGTGACGCTTTCCGGCTCCGTTCGCAAGGATCAGATCGAGCTCCTGTCCCTCGAAGATCTCGGCGAAACCGCCCTCGAGGAAGGCGACCTCGCGCTCCGCAAACTCGAAGCGGCGCGCGTCGTCAGCGCCAGTATGATCTGCCCGCCGAACCCGAGTGGCATGTCGTGCATGGCCGTCGGCTCCCGCGTGGAGCTGGAAGTCGTCCTTCAAGGCTGCGCCGACCGCCTGGGTCCCGTCGCCTCGCGCTTCGAGCTCGGTCACGACGGCAAAGTCGATCTCTACGTCAAGATCCTCGACGTCGCGACGGAGCTTTCGACCCGCATAGACTGCTTCGCGGCAACCAAAGTCCGCGTGCCGCTGGTGACCGGCTTCAACGTCACCCGCCCGGGCCAGGTTCGCGTCCACGTCCTGCATTGAGACCGTGGACCAATACGGGTTGAACGGGGTCGTCACCAATCCGGATCCCAACGTTCCGGACCAGTCGTCGGGTGCGGACGAATAGACGACGGATCACCCGCATTCTCCTTATTTTTCGGAACCTTAACGCGAAAAAACTAAGACTCTTACCTGTTGGTGCCGATGGGGAAAAATGCCCATCTCGCGAACATTTCTCCTGCTCGTACTTGCTGTTCCGGCCTGTGCGCCGAAAGCGGATACCGACGCTTCGGCACGGACCAAAAGCACTGCTGCAACGACGACCATCTCGGGGAGGTTGGTCATCAGCCAGGACGGCGGCGCCGCTGCCCTTCCGGCACCTTCCGCTTCGGTGTACCTCGAAGGCGCCGGTGACGCGTCGACGCCGAGCACGAGCGCCGGAACTTTTTCCGTGACGATTCCTGACGCGGCCGCGGGGGAAGGCGCGAGCGCATTGAGTGACGACGCCGTCGGCTGGTACGCCATGCACGACACGGGCGGAGGCAAGTTCGGCGTGGAGCAGCCAAATGTCCTGATTCGCCGCGGGGAAGCCAACGATTTGGGGGACGTCGTACTGACCAAGACCGCGCGCATCACAGGCAAAGTGGAACTCGAAGGCGCGGCAAGTCACGCCGGAGCCACGGTTGCCATCCCGCGCACGATTTTTACCGCCACGACAGATGCCGCAGGGAATTTCACGATCGAAGCGGTCCCGGCCTCGGTGTGGGCGCTCCAGGCGTCGATGCCTGGCTTCGAAAGCCGGAACGTCGAAGGGATCACGACCGAGAGCGATGCCACGGAAGACGTCGGCACGATGACGATGACGAAGTCCCCGTAAAGCCTATTTGTACGAGAACACGAGCTCGCGAAACCGGTTGCCCGCCGGATCGAAGCTCGTCAGCGGCACGGACCAAAGGTCTCGCAGGTAGGGACGGGAGAGCTCCGTCTGGAGACGACGCAAGGCGGACTGTGCCCGGGCCGCGGTGCCGTCGCCGGCGGCGCCGAGCGCGGCGATCGTCTGGATCTGGCGCATAACCTTGGCGCGTTCCGGGATGGTCTTGCATCGACGCATGCGATGAGTGAGCTCGTCGACCAGGTAGGCCGAGAGTCTGAGCAGCATGACCTTGGCGTCGTGGGCTTTCGTCGGGGCAGGATCGACTGCGCTGATGAACCCGCCGGCGCGGCGCGGGATGATCATCCAGCGGCGTCCCACCCACGCGTCGTGTGCCGCGAGAGGCTTCCGGACTTGGGTGTCGTAAACGGCGTCGAGGCGCGTGAGCTCGTCGGCCGGCGATGCGCTGGTGTTCCGGGCGAAGGACCGGAGCAAGCCTTCGAGTCCGCTC
>JAYVBB010000912.1:0-4983 GCA_043750715.1 Pseudomonadota bacterium
CTAGCTTGGGGACCGGTGGGAAACCACCGGTCCTCTTTCTCATTTGTGGAACTGCTCGGCTTCCGTCGATCCGGACAAAGCCCCCGTGGTGGCCTGGCCGCCCGACAGCGTCATCAGCACTTTGTCGAAGTAGCCCGTCCCGACCTCTCGTTGGTGCTTGGTCGCCGTGTAGCCGTCGGCTTCGCGCTTGAATTCCCGCGACTGCAGATCGACGTAGGCCGTCATGCCGGACTTCTTGTAGCCGGCCGCCAGGTCATACATGTGGTAGTTGACCGAGTGCCAGCCCGCGAGCGTGATGAACTGGAACTTGTAGCCGAGCTCGGCCAGATCCGCCTGGAACGTCGCGATCGCTTTGCCGTTCAGCTTTTTCTCCCAGTTGAACGACGGCGAGCAGTTGTACGCCAGGAATTTGCCCGGGAACTTCTTGTGGATCTCCTTGGCGAACTCTTTCGCTTCGCCGACGTCGGGAGTGCCCGTCTCGAACCAGAGCAAGTCGGCGTAGGGAGCGTAGGCGAGAGAGCGCGCGATGGCCGACTCGAGCCCTTGCTTCACGCGGTAGAAGCCTTCCGAGGTGCGGTCGCCGGTCAGGAACTGGCGATCGTAGTCGTCGATGTCGGACGTGATGAGGGTCGCGCCCAAGGAGTCCGTCCGCGCGACGATGCAGGTCGGAACGTTGCAGACGTCGGCCGCAAGGCGAGCGCCGGCTAGCGTCCGGATGAACTGCGACGTCGGAACGAGGACTTTCCCGCCCAAATGGCCGCACTTCTTTTCCGAAGCGAGCTGGTCTTCGTAGTGCACGGCCGCGGCACCCGCCTCGATCATGCTTTTCATCAACTCGAAGGAATGCAGCGGTCCGCCGAAGCCCGCTTCCGCGTCGGCGAGGATCGGCGCGTACCAGTCGACGTCCTGCTTGCCGTCGAGGCGTTCGACCTGATCGGCACGCATCAACGCGTTGTTGACGCGACGGACTAGCGCGGGAACGCTGTTGGACGGATAGAGGCTTTGGTCGGGATACGTCTGGCCCGCGAGGTTGGCGTCAGCGGCCACCTGCCAGCCGCTCATGTAGATCGCCTTGAGTCCGGCTTTCACCATTTGCACGGCCTGCGAGCCGTTCATCGCGCCGAGCGCGTTGACGTAGGGCTCGGTGTGCAGCTGCTTCCAGAACCGTTCGGAGCCCTTGCGCGCCAGCGAGTGCTCGATGTCGATCGACGGGCGGAGCCCCAGGACCTCGTCGGCCGAGTAGTCGCGCTTGATGCCCTTCCACCGGGCATTCGTCGACCAATCCTGCTCGAGCGATTTCGCGGTCACCTTGCTGTCGGTCTTCATGGGTCGTCCTTTGGTTCGGTTAGGGCGATTGTAGCTTTTCGTATGCGGGCAAAGTTAAAAACTCGGCAAATTCGCGGGCGAGCACCAGCTCGTCCAGGATGCGCGCGGCGTCGGCGTAGGTGCCGCTCTTGCCGGCCTCGAGGTCTTTAAGGACTTTGGCTCGGGCGTCTTTGTATTTCGCGGGCGACGATGGGCCTTTGTGTACCCACTGCCAGAGCTGCGCGCGCGAAATTTCGGCGGTGGCGGCGTCTTCCATGAGGTTGTGCAACGCGACGGCACCGAGGCCGCCGAGCCAGGCCTGGGTGTACTGCAGCGCCACGTCGATGTTGACGGCGATGCCAGCTTCGGTGACCTCGCCGCCGGGAATCGTCACGTCGATGAGCTGCGCCGCGGTGACGTTGGCCCCGGGACGCTTGTCTTTCTGGTGGGGCTTTTCTCCGAGCACGGCGTCGAAGCACCCGGTCGCGACCCTGACCAGGTCCGGGTGCGCGATCCAGGTGCCGTCGAAGCCCATACGGGCTTCGCGCTCTTTGTCTTCGCGGACTTTCGCCATCGCGACGCGGTTGACGTCTTCGTCTTTCCGGCTCGGAATGAAGGCCGCCATTCCGCCCATCGCGTGCGCGCCGCGCTTGTGGCAGGTCTCGACGAGCAGCTCGCAATAGGACCGCATGAAGCCGACGTTCATCGTCACATGCGCCCGGTCGGGCAGAATGCGGGTGGCGTCATGGCTGAATTTCTTGATGATGCTGAAAATGTAGTCCCAGCGGCCGGCGTTCAAGCCAGTGATGTAATCTTTCAGTTCGTGGAGGATCTCGTCCATCTCGAAGGCCGCGAGGATCGTTTCGATCAAGACCGTGACTTTGATCGAGCCCTTCGGCACGCCGACGAATTCCTCCGAGAAACGGAAGACGTCCGCCCAGAGCCTGGCTTCGAGGTGGTTCTCCAATTTCGGCAGATAGAAGTAAGGTCCCGTGCCGCGGGCGAGGCGCTCTTTGGCGTTGTGGAAGAAGTAGAGGCCGAAGTCGACCAGGCTTCCCGACAACGGCTCGCCGATGAGCACCAGGTGCTTCTCCGGGAGGTGCCAGCCGCGCGGGCGGACGAGCAGCGTCGCGATCTCGTCGTTGAGCTTGTACGACTTGCCCGCTTCGTTGGTGAAGGCCAGCGTCTTCCTCACCGCGTCCTGGAGGCACATTTGCCCGACGATGACGTTGTTCCAGGTCGGCGACAACGAGTCCTCGAGGTCGCACATGAAAGCCCGCGCGCCGGAGTTCAGCGCGTTAATCATCATTTTGGCTTCGGCTGGACCGGTGATTTCGACGCGGCGGTCCTGAAGGTCCGCGGGCGTCGGTGCGACCTGCCAGGCTCCCGAGCGCACCTCAGCGGTCTCCGCCAGGAAGTCGGGCAGCTTGCCGCCGCGTATTTCGGCCTGGCGCTTCTTCCGGAGAGCCAGGAGCTCTTTCCGCCGCGGGCCGAACTTGCGTTGCAGCTCCGCCAGGAAGTTCAGCGCCTCAGGCGTCAGAACCCGTTCGCTGGAATCACGCGGGAGCGGGGCAAGACATTTGACCTGGGGGGACACGGCCGCTCCGGAGTTTGAATGCCAAAAAAGTCTACGGACGGGGCCTGTCCCTGTCAATCGACGGTAAATCTTATGCGTCGTCGTCCTGACGAAGCTTTGCTAGCACCGTCAGGTCTTCCAGTGTCGACGTGTCGCCCTTGGCCTCCCGGCCGGCCGCCACGTCGCGCAGGAGGCGCCGCATGATCTTGCCTGAGCGCGTCTTGGGCAGCGCGTCGGTGAACCGGATCGACTCCGGCCTCGCCAACGCGCCGATTTGCTTGACGACGTGCTCCATCAGTTCTTTTTTGAGCGCGTCGCTCGGCTTGTGGATGCTTTCCAGCGTCACGAAGCAGTGCACGCCCTCACCTTTGATGTCGTGCGGCGCACCGACGACGGCCGCTTCCGCCACTTTGTCGTGGCTGACCAGCGCACTCTCGATTTCCATGGTGGACAAACGATGACCAGCGACGTTCAGGACGTCGTCGATCCGGCCCATGATCCAGAAATACCCGTTCTCGTCCTTCCGCGCGCCGTCGCCCGTGAAGTAGACGCCGGGAATCTGACTCCAGTACTGCTGCTTGAAGCGCTCGTCGTCGCCATAGATCGTCCGCAGCATGCTCGGCCACGGATTCTTGATCACGAGGAAGCCGCCCTGGTTCACTTTGACGCTTTTGCCCGCCTTGTCGACGATGTCGGGGACGACACCGAAGAACGGCCGCGTCGCCGAACCCGGAACGGTCGGGATCGCGCCGGGCAGCGGCGAGATCATGATGCTCCCGGTCTCCGTCTGCCACCACGTGTCGACGATCGGGCATTTGCCTCCGCCGATCGTGTCGCGGTACCACATCCACGCTTCCGGGTTGATCGGTTCGCCGACGGTGCCGAGCAGGCGCAGGGACGAAAGATCGTGTTTGTCCGGCCATTCGGCTCCGACCCGCGAGAAGGAGCGGATGGCCGTCGGGGCGGTGTAAAAAATGCTGACCTTGAACTTCTCCACGATCTTCCAGAAGCGGCCCCAGTCGGGCTGGTTCGGCGCGCCTTCGTACATCACGGTCGTCGCGCCGTTGGCGAGCGGTCCGTAGACGACGTAGCTGTGACCCGTCACCCAGCCGATATCGGCGGTGCACCAGTAGACGTCGTCGTCCTTCAGGTCGAACACGTACTTGGTCGAAAGCATGGCGCCAAGAAGGTAGCCGGCCGTCGTGTGGAGGATGCCCTTCGGCTTGCCCGTACTGCCGGAGGTGTAGAGGAGAAAAAGCGGATGCTCGCTGTCGAGCTCCTCGGCGGGACAGTCCGCGGAACAGCCTTTGATGGCGTCGCTCCACCAGACGTCGCGGCCATCCTGCATCGGAACGTCTTCGCCGGTGCGTTTCAGGACGACGACCTTCTGGACGGTCGGCGATTTTTCCATGGCGACGTCGACATTTTTCTTCAACGGGACGATCTGGCCGCGGCGGTAGCCGCCGTCGGCGGTAATCAGGAATTTCGCTTTCGCGTCGTTGTTCCGGTCGGCGATCGATTCGCTGCTGAAGCCACCGAAGACGACGTTGTGCGGCGCGCCGAGGCGCGCGCATGCAAGCATCGCGACGGCGAGCTCGGGAACGAGCGGCATGTAGAGCGTGACGCGATCGCCCTTCGCCACGCCGAGCTTCTTCAGGCCGTTGGCGAACGTGCACACTTCTTGGTGCAGCTCGGCGTACGTGAGCTTCCGCGTCTCGCCGGGCTCGCCTTCCCAGATGATCGCGACCTTGTCTTTGCGCGGAGTGCTCAGGTGGCGGTCCAGGCAGTTGACGCTGAGGTTGAGCTTCCCTCCGACGAACCACTGCGCGTGCGGGAGCTTCCAATCGAGGACTCTGGTCCACTTCTTCGACCAGGTCAGTAGGCTTTCCGCCTGCTCGGCCCAGAAGCGCTCCGGCTCTTCCGCGGAGTACTGCCAAAGGCGTTCGTATTCTTCCATGGACTTGATGTGCGCCCGGGACTGGAACTCCTTCGGTGGAGGGAAGCTTCGCGTCTCTTTCAGGCTGCTGGTGATGTGGGTGTCCTGGGTCATGACTTGGTCTCCGTCGCGTAGCCCTTTTCCGTCCAGCCTGAGTAGCCGCCGG
>JAYVBB010000913.1:0-2227 GCA_043750715.1 Pseudomonadota bacterium
AGGCCCAGCACGCCGTCGATGATCACCGGTCCGGCTTTGCTGAAACGTTTAAACGCACCCTGCCGGTAAGGCTCGACGGGAATTTCCAGGGCCTTCAGCGTTTTGACTTGCGCGGCGCAGGCGTCGCTCAGGTCCTTGCCGCCTTCGCCCAGAACCAGGAAGCAGTGCACTTCCGCTCCGCCTTCCGCCAGGCACCGTGCGGCCACCAAAGCGTCGCCGCCGTTGTTGCCACGGCCCGCCAGCACGACGACCGGAACGTCGCCCTCGCCGATGTCCTGCACCGCCTTCGCGACGCCGCGGCCCGCCGTTTCCATCAAGGCGACGGACGCGATGCCGAACGTCTCGCTCGCGAGGCGGTCGACCGTCTTCGCGAACGTCGAATCCCAAAGATAGTCACCGAGGATCTTGAGTTCGTTGGAAGACAATGGTTCTTACCAGCCGCGTAGCGGCGTTAAGGTGACCTGCTTTAGACTACCTTACCGCCAGCCTTCTCGATGACCTTGACGATCTTGTCCTTGACCTCGTCCTTGAACGCCTTGTGCGTGAAGGCGATTTTTTCGGACGTCAGATTGTACTCGAGGCCTTTGTCGCTCTCTTTTTCCGCGAACGTCAGCGTCGACGTGCCGAGCTTCGAGATGATGACCTCGAGCTTGCCCTTGGTCAGCGTGATGTTGACCATGTCGGCGAGCTTTCTGCCCGCCATCGCGTCTTTGATCGAGGCCAGGATTTTGTCCCGGTTTTTTTAGGTGAAATGGACTTTCATTACGGCACTCCGGTGGCAGCGCGGGTGATGTCTTCGAACAACCTTTTAATAATCAGCTCGTTGCCCATAAGCAAGGCGTTATCCCGGCTCCAGGCCAGCGACCCGAACGGATCGGCGTGCGGCGAGAAGCGGTGCAGCCTTTCGCCTTTGCGCTGAAAGCCCGCCGTCGTGATCAGCGTCGCTTCCAGACCGCCGGCGGCGCCCTGCACGTTGATTTGGCAGTGGCCCATGAGCAGCATGAAGCCGCCGCCCTGCTTGGCCGTAATCGGCAGGACTTTGATCGTCCGGCGGCCGGCGGCCAGTTCGTTGAAGGCGAAGGCCGCGTCCTGCGCCTCCTCCTCGAGGTCGTTCAGCGCGCGGGCGAAGCGCTGCTCCGCCAGCCGGCGCGCCGCGTCGGGATCCTTGTGCTGCCACGTCCCTCCGGCGAAGGTCGCGTCCGCGAGGTTTTTCAGCCATTCTTTGTCGGCCATCTTGCGCGCCTCCTCAGAAAGCCATGTTCACTGCCGCCCAGGCGGTGAACGTTTCGACGTAGTCGGGAACCGTCAACTCGAACGGCTCCTGGGCTTCCTGATTCTCCACCTTCCAGGTCGTCCGGCTGACGAGCTGGGACACCGAGAGCGTGAACCACGGCACCGGCGTCGCGGCGAGGATCGCTTTGCCGGAGTTCGCCTGGCCGTCGGCCGCGACCTGCCCGAACGTCGGGATGTTGTGAAAAATGTAGTTGGTCTGCAGCTGCGTCGCGCCGATGAGCTTCGCCGTGATGCCGAGAGGCAGAGCCTGCGCGACCGACAGCTCGCCGCCGGTGATGCTGTCCGGGCCGTCCAGGGCCAGCTCGGGCACCAGGTAGTCGTACATCTCGTAGGAGACCTTGCCGGCAAGGGTCAGCTTCGCGAGCGGCTCGCCCGACACCGCCAGGTTGCCGCCGACGATCGTCGTGGTCGCCTTCGTCTTCACGTCCAGAAGCTCCGTGTAGTACGCCTCGGTCGTGTAAGAAACGCCGAGATACTTGGCCGCGATGTCGGCGTAGCCTTTACGGTAGCCGAAGCGTTGCCCGCGCTCGAAGTCCGGATAGGTGAAGTTGAGCTCGCCGCCGACCGCGAGCCACACGTTCTCGGGCAGCGGAAATTCGACCCACGGCTCAGCCGATACGATGCCCGCCTTGGTGTCCGTCGTGCCGAGGTCGTTGTTCTGCTGGCGCACGAGGTCGCCTTCGTTCTGGTCGATGATCAGGCGCTCTTCACTGCCCTTCCTGATGCGGTCCTCGGCCGAGACGAAGAGCTGCACGCCCATCGCCGCTTGCCGGTCTTTGCCCGATTTGATCGGCAGGGGCACGACCGGACCGTGCTTCAGCTCGAGCGTCGACACCTTGGCGTCGAACGTCGTCTGGGCGCGGCCGAAGTTGCAATTGACATCCCCGCGCCGCTCCACCGGGCATCCCGGCCCAGCCAAAACCGTGCCGGTCAC